>JAAYXN010000167.1 GCA_012515885.1 Rhodococcus sp. (in: high G+C Gram-positive bacteria) | reverse complement strand
CGCCGTCGCTGCCGAAGGTCACTGTTCCGTCGTCGGCGATGGACCCGGGAACTTCAGCGTCAATATCGACGAGCAGGGTGTGGATGACGCCGAACGTCGCGGATTTCGCGAGATCAGAAACATCTGTCTGCGTGCGCCCTGAGGAGACGTGGGAGTCAAACTCCATCGCCAGATCCTCAAGCTGCTTCTTGTAGAGATTGTCGAGCACGCTGCGCGACCGGGTCGCTAGTTCGTCATTCGAGGTGTGCTCGGGGTTGCCGTCAATACCTTCATCAAGCAGTCCGGAGTAGCTGTTGACCGATCGATAGATCGACGATGTTGGCTCGGTGGACGCCAGGATCAGCGGAACACCCCGGGCACCGAGCAGCGGCCGCAACCGATGATCGATAGCTCGTGAGTACTGCGCGACGCGTGTCTTCTTGCCGACATCTTCAGCCCCGCCAAGCCGGGCACGGTAGGCCTGCGGCGAGTAGTCCTGATCGAAGCTCTCCACACTCGTTGGCAACCCACTGATGTTGATCTCGTGTGCGGGCGGCTCGGCAGAGACCTCAACCACGCGCACCGCACCTTCCGCAAGCGCCAGCACGAACGCGGACTGCGGGAATGTCACCGCCCGCAACAGCGGTTTCACGAAGAACCGATCGCCGACGGATGTGCGTTGAACGAGTCGATTCGGGAGCCGGTACGTGCGCAGCGAATCCACGGTCGCGAACACGGCGAGAGTGCGTGACTGATAGCGCCAGTACTCCTCGTCGTCGAGCAGGCTCGCGAATTGTTCTTCAAACGCGGCCCGCTCGTGCTTATCGCTTACTCGCTCAAGTGCATCCCGCACTTGACCGGCGAAGGTGAGATGGTTTTTCTCCGATGCGTTCGCAATGGCGCGTTCGGTTGGCGTGTAAATCGAAATGCAGGTGGGGCCCACAGTGGTGGAGAGGGCCGCGATGTCGTCGTTGCTAGGTACGTCGTTGTGCAGCATCGGTTCGCTCCTGAGGTAGACAAGCCGTACCTCCGACCCTACCGACGTGCCGGGGTGGTCGGCTCAGAATCCGCCGGACACTTCGACGACAGCGCGGCCGGTGTGCTGGCCGTCGCGGATTTGATCGAGCACGTTGACCAGGTCGCGTGCGGGCACATCGGTGGTGACCTTGTCGAGGTGGCGGGGCCGCAGATCGTTAGCGAGTCGCTGCCAGAGACCGCGGCGCTGTTCGATCGGCAACTGCACCGAGTCAATTCCGAGTAGCGCTACGCCCCGCAGAATGAACGGCATCACGGTGGTGGGTAGGGCCGCTCCACCGGTGAGTCCGCTCGCTGCGACGGCGCCGCCGTACTTGGTGGTGCTGAGCGCATAGGCCAGGGTCTTGCCGCCAACGCAGTCCACGACACCCGCCCATTCTGCTTTGCCGAGCGGACGAATTTTGGCGTCGGGATCTTCGGGGAGGCGACCGATCACCGAAGAGGCGCCGAGGGTGGTGAGCAATTCGTGAGCAGACGTCTTACCTGTTGAGGCGACCACTTCGAACCCCTGCGCAGCAAGCAGGTCGACGGCGACGCTACCGACACCGCCGCTGGCTCCGGTCACCAAAACGGGGCCAGACGCCGCGCTCACACCGTGCCGTTCGAGTGCTGCGACGCTCATTGCCGCGGTGAAACCGGCAGTGCCGATGGCTACGGCGTCGTGAGCCGACAAGCTGGTCTGAACAGACAATCCGTTGAGGGGGACTACCCAGTCGGCGGGGACGCGCGCGTACTCGGCGTAGCCGCCATGGCGTCCGGTGCCGATCTCGTATCCATGGGCCAGCACCGTGTCGCCGACGGCGATCGTTGGGTCGTCGGAGGCAACGACCTCACCGGCAAGGTCGATGCCGGGAACGATGGGGTAGTCGCGGACGACTCCGCCGCGTGGGGTTACTGCCAGTGCGTCTTTGAAGTTGACGCTGGAGTGGGTGACGCGGATGGTGACCTCGCCTGGCGGAAGGTCATCGACGGCGAGCGTGGTGGGTGCCAGGGTGATGGACCCATCTGTTTCCGTCGCCAGCCAGCCAGTGAAATTCGAAGACACGGGGAAGTTCGAAGACATGCGGCACACCTTATCGATACGTGCAGTAACAGTTAGCAGCGACAGTTATAGGGGACGGACGGGGCGCCGCAGAATGGTTCGCCGCTTCTCCGGTGGCACACGTCTGGCGTCGGAGAGGTAGATCTCGTGCAGGGGACCGGCTTCGGCCAGTTGATGCTCGGGCAGGTAGTTGTCGTGCAGCGCAGCGAAGGTGGGGCCAGCTGTCTCGCTGGGGCCGATATGCAGGATTTGGACGGCACGCACTTCCTCAACGGTGGCGAGGTAGACGAGCTCAAGCGCACGGTTCTTGCGCTTCTTCAGGGCCGTGGCTGCCGCGTCAGCGAGCATCTCGGAGGTAATCCAACTGGGTTGGGCGATCATCACGGTCCAGCTCGTTGCCTGTGCCCGTGTGGCGTACGGGTCATCGGAGTACCACAGCGCTTCCATGGGGCCGACAACAAAATCACAGCTCAAATAGCGTTTGCTGGCAAACTTTTCGGTGTAGCCCGCGGAATACAGTGCTTCAACGGCTGCGATGTACTCGGCGGAATCGCCAGGTGCACCGGTGCCGTCGATTGCTGCATACCGCATTTTCGGTACGTCCACCTGCGTGAACTCCGTCGTGACCTGGTCGTAGAGATCCCGGTACCCGGCCTTGACGTCGAACGTGCGCATGGCAGCTCCTCCCACCATCGGCCCCAGCCCTCCACCCTATTGTGGTCGGCTGCGGCTGTCTAAGTGTGTGTAATGCGGGGTTCATTGTGCACACCAAAATGGGTGCGCGCGAGATCATCGATGGAACCGGTCCGGAAGGTCCACATGGTGGGACCAGGGCGGTTAGGTTGCGCTGTGATGTTGGCAGAGTGGGCATAGGCCCCAATACATCACTTCCGCCTCGTCAACGAGGTATCCGCGGGCGGAGTGCGGTTGCAGGCAGGGGGTGTGGCCGACGGCGCAGTCCACGTCCTCGATGGATCCGCATTGTCGGCAGACGAGGTGGTGATGGTTATCGCCCACTCTCGTCTCGTAGCGTGCGGGTGAGCCGGCGGGCTCGATTCGTCGAATAAGGCCGGTGTCGGTGAGGGCCCGCAGGGCGTCGTAGACGGTTTGCGTCGATATTGATCCCAACTTTGCTCGAACTTCGGTGGCGATGGTGTCGGCGTCGCAGTGCGGGTGCAACGCGATTTCACCGAGGACGGCGACGCGCGGGCCTGTCACGCGGAGCGCGGCTGTGCGTAGCAGCGCCGCCAACTCCTCGCATGTGTCCGCCGTCACAGTTGTAGAACGTACTCGGGGGTTATTTCCTCGGCGTAGAAATTGCGAAGAATGCGTGCGTGCAACACTCAGTGCATGGGAAGTGACGCAAGTTTGGTGAGGCAAGGGGGAGCTAGGAACGTGTGCGATGGCGACAACGGTGAGGGCCAAGACCCTCAAGGGTTAGAGACCAGTCTGGGCGAGGTCCTCAACCGGCGTTACAGCTGCCGGGCGTTTACTTCCGATCCGGTGCCGCGGTCAACCATCACGGCAATTCTTGAAGCGGCGCAGCGCAGTCCGTCGTGGTGCAACACCCAACCGTGGCAGGTGGCAATCATTGAGGGCGACGCTCTTTCGCGGTTTCGCGAAGGGCTGCTCGAATACGTCGTATCGCATCCGCAGGAACCGGATATTGAGTTTCCGGTCGAGTATCAGGGCAAGTACCGCACGCGCCGGAAAGAGTGCGCGGTAGCGCTGTATGAGAGCGTTGGGGTCGCGGGGGACCGCGCCGCTTCTGCCGCTCAAACAATGCAGAATTTTGGGCTTTTTGGTGCCCCGCATGTCGCGGTGATTACTACGGACGACGCCTTGGGAACCTACGGCGCCGTCGACTGCGGGATTTTCGTCAGCACCTTCTTGCTCGCCGCGAGCAGTTTCGGTGTCGCCACGATTGCGCAGGCGGCGCTCGCGGGAAGCTCGCCGTACTTGCGGGGATTCCTAGAGTTACCTGAGGATCGAAAGATATTGTGCGCCATTTCATTTGGGTATGCAGATGAGGATCATCCGGTCAACAATTTCCGGACGACGCGCGTGGGCGTCGACGATGTCGTTGATTGGGTCACCGACTAGTGGACGCAATAAACCAGCTTTTCGAGCGACTGCGCCGCCGCCCCGACATCGAGGCGCCCAACCTGTACGCGGTTGACGCTGCGGACCGTTTGATCCTCGATGAAGCACAGGCAGCGTTGACGGATGCGGCATCTGGGGCGGTCACTGTCATCGGCGATCACTACGGGGCGTTGACGCTCGGCGCGATCGCAGGCTTCGGTGCATCGGAGATACGGGTACATCAAGACCCGGTCACCGGAGAGCGGGCGCTCGACCTCAACGCACGCGAGGTTCTTACCGGCGATGTTCTTGCTGCGAGTGCACCGCCGTGGCGAAGTATGGCGCTAAGTCCAGAACTTGTGGACGGTGCGCGCGTCGTGCTCATGCAGATTCCGCGCTCGCTCAGTGAACTCACGGAGATCGCTGAACTCATCGCGGCACACGCCGATCCAGAGGTTCAGGTGTTTGCCGGTGGACGTGACAAGCACATGACGCGCGCGATGAATGATGTCCTCGCCCAGTCGTTCGGACGGGTGCAGGCAAGTTTGGGGCGACAGAAAGCGCGGGTGCTTCTCGCTTCCGGTCCGCAGACGCCGGCTGGTTCGCTGGGTGGGCCCAGCTTCCCTGTCACTGAACATCTCGCCGAGATCGATCTGACCGTGGTGGCGCACGGAGCGGTTTTTGCGGGGCCAAGCCTTGATATTGGTACGCGGTTTCTCCTTGAGAACTTCCCGCAGCCGCGTCCGGAGGAGCGCACCGCGGTGGATCTGGGGTGCGGTACGGGAATTTTGGCTGCGACATTGGCGAGGCGTTTTCCTCAACTGAAGGTCATCGCCACCGATCAATCGGCTGCTGCGGTGGCTTCGGCTGCGGCCACGGCAGAGGCCAATGGTGTCGGCGAGCGTGTTCGTGTTCTACGAGACGACGCACTATCGACACTCGCGGACGACAGCGTCGACCTCATCGTGTGCAACCCGCCTTTCCACGTCGGTGCCGCGGTACATACCGGTGCTGCACTGCGGATGTTCGACGCCGCGGGTCGCGTCTTGCGGCCAGGTGGACGTTTGTGGACGGTGTACAACTCCCACCTCGGATACCGTCCCGCGTTGACGCGTCTCGTCGGACCGACACGTCAGGTGGCGCGAAACGCAAAATTTACCGTCACCGAATCAATAGTTGACGGACACGACTAGGCTCACCTCGCAGCGGTGGGGTATCCACCGGTAGAGTCCGAATTGTCCATCGGCGGGTCGCGCTGGATGTCTGGACGGGAACTTCCCGCCTGTCGGGGGCGTTAGTTAGTTCAGACGCTAGAAAGTACTGGCCGCTGACAGTGCAATAAATGCAGTGCAATAAACACTGACAGCGCAATGAAGCTGACAGTTCAACGAACCGACTACGAGTCACACCAGACCACGAGTCGGCCAGTCATCAGGAAGGGACGTACACGGTGCGCACCACCAGCAACCCGGTGTTCCGTAACCTGCCCAAGCAAGAGGGCACCGGTTACGCCTCGTTCGGATCTGCGACGGCGGGCGCCGCGCAGGTCACTCAGCAGTTCGGTCAGCCGCAGTACACGCAGGCCGAGCCTTACCAGACGGGCCCCGCGCAGCGGGCCATGACGATCGACGACGTCGTCACCAAGACCGGTATCACTCTTGGCGTTCTCTCGCTCACCGCGATCCTGTCGTTCTTCATGGTGAGCAATAACCCGGGACTCGCTGTTCCGTTCGTGTTCGGCGGCGGCCTGATCGGTCTTGGTCTTGTCCTGTTCGCGACGTTCGGTCGCAAGATGGATAACCCGGCGATCGTTCTCGCCTACGCGGTGGCGGAGGGCTTTTTCCTCGGCGCACTGTCTCAAATGTTCACCAACGTTGCGTTCGGTGGGGTCGGCGGTTCCGCACTCATCGGCCAGGCCGTCCTCGGCACGTTCGGTGTGTTCTTCGGCATGCTCGTGGTTTACAAGACCGGTGCCATCCGCGTCACTCCGCGCCTGACCCGCATGATTATCGGCGGCATCATTGGTGTTGCAGTGCTCGCGCTCGGCAACCTTTTGATCGGCATCTTCACCGGTAGCGCGGGAATGCTCCGCGACGGCGGTCCGGTAGCCATCATCTTCAGCCTCGTCTGCATCGGTCTGGCAGCGTTTAGCTTCCTGCTCGACTTCGATTCGGCAGACAAGCTGATTCGTGCTCAGGCACCGGAGAAGGCAGCGTGGGGCGTGGCTCTTGGTCTGACGGTCACCCTCGTGTGGCTCTACGTCGAGATCCTGCGTCTGCTCAGCTACTTCTCAAGCGACTAGTACGCGGCTCGCATACCAAGCAAAACGGGGCGGTTCCCAATTGGGAACCGCCCCGTTTCGTATCGCTAGGTCAGATCAGCTCAGGCGCTCAAGCACCATGGCCATACCCTGGCCGCCACCGACACACATGGTCTCGACGCCGAACGTCTTGTCCTTGTCCTGCAGGTTGTGGATCAGGGTGTTGGTGATGCGGGCACCGGTCATACCAAACGGGTGACCGATGGCGATAGCGCCGCCGTTGACGTTGAGCTTGTCCTCGTCGATGCCGAGCGCACGTGCCGAACCGAGCACCTGGACAGCGAAAGCCTCGTTGATCTCGAACAGGTCGATGTCACTGATGCTCTTGCCTGCGAGGGCGAGAGCCTTCTTGACTGCCTCGATCGGGCCCAGGCCCATGATCTCGGGGGACAGGCCGGTGACCGCGGTCGAGACAATGCGGGCGAGCGGCGTCAAACCGAGCGCCTTGGCCTTGGTGTCGGACATGATGACCAGCGCGGCCGCACCGTCGTTGAGCGGGCAGGCGTTACCAGCGGTGACGGTGCCGTCGGGACGGAAAACAGGCTTGAGCTGGCTGACAGCCTCGTAGGTGGTGCCAGCGCGCGGGCCGTCATCGGCGGAAACAACGGTGCCGTCGGGCAGCGTGACCGGGGTGATCTCCTTGTCGAAGAAGCCGCGCTTAATGGCCTCTTCGGTGCGGTTCTGGCTGCGCACGCCCCAGCGGTCCTGGTCTTCACGAGAAATGCCCGTGTAGGAGGCGACGTTCTCAGCGGTCTGACCCATGGAGATGTAGATGTCGGGAAGGTGGCCGGATTCGCGCGGGTCCTTCCACGGCGTGCCGCCCTCAGCGAGCTTGGCCGTCAGGGCCTCAGCTTCAGCGAAGAGGGGGTTCTTGGTGTCAGGCAGGCTGTCTGCGTTGCCGGTGACGAAGCTGGAGACGGACTCGACACCAGCAGAAATGAAGACATCGCCTTCACCAGCGCGGATCGCGTGCATCGCCATACGCGTGGTCTGCAGCGACGACGAGCAGTACCGGTTGACGGTCACACCGGGCAGGAAATCGTAGCCAAGTTCGACGGCGACAACGCGACCCATGTTGAAGCCAGACTGGCCGGCGGGGGAGCCGCAACCGAGGATGAGGTCGTCAATGTCGGTGGGGTCGAGCTCAGGCACCTTCGCCAACGCTGCCGCAACCATCTGGGTTGCGAGGTCGTCGGGGCGGATCGTCTTCAGCGACCCCTTCATGGCGCGCCCAATGGGTGAGCGGGCCGCTGAGACGATTACTGCCTCTGGCATGTGGAAACTCCGTTTCGTCGACTGCGTCGCAAGGTTGCGCAGTTTCGATCAGTGGGACTGGAATTCAATCTACGTGGCCTACTACCAGGTAGGCGCGACAGGGGGACTGGCGCTGCACATGTCGCCGAGGTTTCTGGGACGATGGAGGTATGCGAATCGCGGAACACGTTGTGGACCTCATTGGTAACACCCCTCTGGTCAAGCTGAACTCGGTTGTCGGCGACGACAGGGCGAACGTGGGTACTGTTGCCGCGAAAATCGAGTACCTCAATCCAGGCGGCAGTTCGAAGGACCGCATCGCGGTCAAAATGATCGATGCCGCAGAGAAGTCAGGTGAACTCAAACCTGGTGGCACGATCGTGGAGCCGACGTCCGGCAACACCGGTATCGGGTTGGCGTTGGTGGCTCAGCAGCGCGGCTACAAATGCGTGTTCGTCTGCCCCGACAAGGTCAGTGAGGACAAGCGCAACGTGCTGCGCGCGTATGGCGCAGAAGTGGTGGTGTGCCCGACTGCTGTCCCGCCGGAGCACCCCGATAGTTACTACAACGTCTCCGATCGCCTGGCGCGTGAGCTACCCGGTGGATGGAAGCCCAACCAGTACGCCAACCCCGGTGGCCCCGCCAGCCACTACGAGACCACGGGCCCAGAAATTTGGGCAGACACCGACGGCAAAATCACCCACTTCGTCGCTGGCGTCGGCACCGGCGGCACTATCACCGGCACGGGCCGCTACTTGAAGGAAGTGTCGGGCGGGAAGGTCAAAATCATTGGCGCCGACCCGGAAGGATCGGTGTACTCGGGAGGAACCGGCCGCCCCTACCTTGTGGAAGGTGTGGGTGAAGACTTCTGGCCCAGCGCCTATGACCCCAGCGTCCCGGACGAGATCATCGCCGTCTCCGATGCGGATTCGTTCGAGATGACGCGCCGCCTTGCCCGCGAAGAAGGGCTACTCGTCGGTGGTTCTTGCGGCATGGCTGTTGTCGCCGCGTTGGAAGTTGCCCGCCGCGAAGGCCCCGATGCACTGGTCGTCGTCCTGCTCCCAGACGGTGGCCGCGGCTACCTGTCTAAGATTTTCAATGACGACTGGATGGCGTCATACGGCTTTCTGCGCAGCCGACTCGACGGCAAAGACAACGAGAAAACCGTCGGCGATGTGCTGCGCGGAAAGTCCGGCAAACTGCCAGACCTCGTGCACACCCACCCCTCCGAGACGCTGCGCGACGCTATTGAAATTCTGCGGGAGTACGGCGTTTCCCAGATGCCGGTCGTCGGCGCAGAACCGCCCATTATGGCTGGCGAGGTCGCGGGCAGTGTGTCTGAACGCGACCTGCTGAGCGCTGTGTTCGAAGGGCGAGCGCAGCTCGCTGACTCTGTTGAAAAGCACATGAGTAAGCCGTTCCCGCTCATTGGTGCCCACGAACCGGTAGCGGCAGCTACGACGGCACTCGGCGATAGTGACGCACTGATGGTGGTGGAAGAAGGCAAACCTGTTGGTGTGATCACCAGGCATGACCTGCTGGGTTTCATTAGCGCCAGTATTTGATTGAATGCGAGGTGTCAGTCAGACCGGATCTGATCCCACTGGAGTATCGGTGAAAACACAGCTGCGCGTGGTTGCGGCAGGCATTCTCGCTGGTGGAATCGCAGCGGGACTCATCAGTAGTTGCGGCGGCAGCGACGGCGAGTCTTCGGAAGTTGATTCGGCAACAAACTCAGCGGCTGGCGATTCTGAGGCTACGTCGACGCCGAGCGAGTCCGGTACCGCAGCATCGTCGGAGAGTTCATCGGACACCCGGACACGCACCGTCATCAGTTGCGAGGACTTCACGCAAGCACTTGCTCCCGTTGTGGTGGCCAGTGCAGCACCCGAAGAAATCCCACAGAACGACGGCTCGACTCTGTGCGTATGGGTGGGTGACGCTCTGATCGTCAGCGCTGCGATCACTAAAGACGGCGCTGACGCCGAGGTTGTGCAGATTCTGCGGGATGATCCTGCCGCCATTGAGGATTCTCGCGTCACTGAGCTAGACGGGGTGGCGATGCGCACCGACGGGGTGGGCGTGCAGACCCCGATGTATCGCGTGTCGGTCGCCGTTTCAGGTCCCGGGGCGGATGAGTCCGTTGAACTTGAGGCGGCCATCGCTATTGCCCAGGAACTCGAAGGCTGACCCCGGCCCTGTTTTTGCGGTGTTCGTCCCACTTGGTTTAATGCCTGGGCGGGCTGCGTGAGGTCAGCCGCGCCACGCAACATCACGACACACCAATATGGGGGGATTGATGAAAACACGTCTGTACTCATGGCTTGCGGGGGCGGCGACTGCGTCGCTCGTCATGATCGGTTGTAGCGCCGAAATTGACGGCAAGCCTGGGGAAACCGGTACCGCCGCAAATGAATTGGGGACGCAGGAGAGCAAACCTGCTGAGGCGTCAATACCGCGACTGTCTGGGATACCGACCTGCGCGGAACTCGCTGAGGTGGTCAGCACGGTGGTGCCGCTAGAGGGCGCTGCGGTCGAATTTGAGCCAGTTCTGCACGATGTGCACTGCGAGTGGGCCGCTCCAGACGGCTCCATGCTCAATCTCGCCGTGCGCGAGGTTCCAGACCTGGCGCCTGATCTCATGGAGTCGATGCGCCATCAAAATCCGTCGATGTACGACCCGCGCTTCACCGAGCTCGGAGTGCTCGGCACGATCAGCGATGGCACGATCTCGGTTCAAGGAACCCACCACCGGTTTGCGCTCCTAACGGCAGAGGCTCTGCCCAACAAAATCGCGCTTGAGACCCGGATAGAGGTCGCACTAGCGGTCGCCGAGTCGTTGCAGCCGGTCCGCGTGGAGGGGCGCCTTTCCGCAACGTCGACGTGCGCTGACGTCGCAGAAATAGCGTCACGAGTTGTGACAATCACCGGCACGGTCAGTGACATCTCAAGCGGCCCGCAAGAGGTTCTTTGTCGCTGGTCGGGCGGCGATCCGTCGCCGATCGGCCTCGGCTACTACGAACAATATGTGGGCACTCACCGGATCGAAGGAATGCGTACTGCTGAACTCGACAACTTCGAGGTCATCCCAGATCCGCGATTCGACGAATTTGGTGCAGTGCTCATCAAGAACCAGTTGGGATACACGGCGCAAAACCATTTGGGCTGGGTGTCGGTGCTCTTTGATGACCCAGAGGTGGCCATCGAACTCGCGCTTGCGCTGATCGCAGAAGCTCCCCGCTGAACGTCGTCTGGCGTATTTGCACCATTCCGGTATAGATTCCCCGAACATGCACTCTGTCCTGCTCAGGCAGGGCTTTACCGAGCCAATCGCGGTGCCTCTAGGCTCCGACCACTAGATGAATAGGTTGAAATCTTGAAGAAGTTATTGCCCGCGGTAGGTGCAGCGATCATGGCGACAGCCGTGCTTGCTGGGTGTAGCACCGAAATTGACGGTACGGCCGTGGCCGCGAGCAGTGCAGGCGGCTCATCAAATCAGCAATCATCGAACCAGCAGTCATCCAGTTCAGCGAGTGCACGGCCTACAACGACGCAGTCCTCTACGCGGCCAGCGTCCGGGATGCTCGACTGCGATGGCGCCTTCAAGGTGGCCGAGCCGGTCGTCCCTTTCAAGATTCGACGGGCTACTGAGGGCGATACCTTTCCCTGCATTTGGTACACGGAAGACGAGACGATCCTTTCGGTCAGCATCACCGAGACCACAACAACCCCGTCCCAAATGGAGCGACGACGCTCTGATTCGGATGCAATTTCTGATCGACGGCTCGATGCCAAGGGTTGGGCAGCGGACGATTTTATGTTCGTGACCTTGTACACGCCGACGCATGAGGTTGACGTCATGTTCCTCGGTGATGACGAGGACGAGTACGCCAAGTATCAGCTGGATATTGCCTTCGCTGTGGCTGAGGCTGTGTCCGGCTAGACCTGTTCACACCAGCTTTGGGGCCGGTAGCCCATCAGGTGGACTGCCATCTGATGGGCCTAACCCGGTTAGGCTGGATGTATGAGTGAGCAGCGTAGTAAGGCAGAGCGCATCAACTGGGCGGGGTTCTCCACCAAGGCGGTGCACGCCGGGTATGAGCCGGATCCGCAGACCGGCGCGGTCAACGTCCCGATTTATGCCAGCTCCACGTTTGCTCAGGACGGCGTCGGCGGCATGCGTGATGGTTTCGAGTATGCCCGCACCGGCAACCCGACGCGGCGTCCACTCGAAGCCAATGTTGCGGCGCTTGAGTCGGGAACATTCGGTCGTGCATTCGGTTCCGGCATGGCTGCAACGGACTGTGTTCTTCGCGCAGCGCTGCGTCCCGGCGATCACCTCGTCATCCCCAACGATGCGTATGGCGGAACTTTCCGTCTGATCGACAAGGTATTCACCCAGTGGGGGATCGAATACACCCCTGCCGCAATCAGCGATGTCGACGAGGTGCGTGCGGCGATCCGACCCAACACCAAACTGGTGTGGATCGAAACCCCCACCAATCCGCTGCTTAACGTCGGCGACATTGAGTCGCTCGCCGATATCGCGCATGGCGCGAATGCGAAGCTGGTCGTCGACAACACGTTCGCTTCGCCCTACCTGCAGCAGCCGCTGCAACTCGGTGCGGACATTGCGTTGCATTCAACCACCAAGTACATCGGCGGACACTCCGACGTCGTGGGCGGCGCACTGGTCACTAACGATGAGGAACTCGATACAGCGTTCGCTTTCCTCCAAAACGGTGCGGGTGCGGTGCCGGGGCCGTTCGATGCGTTTTTGACGTTGCGCGGCATCAAGACGCTCGCGGTGCGCATGGAACGCCATTGCGACAACGCCGAGCAGATCGTGGATCTACTTGATGGGCACTCGGCGGTCAGCCAGGTCATTTACCCCGGCTTGCCGTCGCATCCCGGTCACGCTGTTGCCGCTCGTCAGATGCGCCGATTCGGCGGCATGATCTCGGTGCGT
>JAAYXN010000166.1 GCA_012515885.1 Rhodococcus sp. (in: high G+C Gram-positive bacteria) | reverse complement strand
TGGCGCGCGGCGCCGGACTTGCGACCTCGTGCGGCCTGGATGGTGGAGAAGGTGGCTTCGTAGACGGCTGCGCCGTCTGTCCATATGCGTGAGCGGGTGACGATCCAGCGGTGAATGCTGTTGGCGATCGCGCGGGCTTCGGAGTTGGGGAGGGGTTCGGCGAATTCGGAGTTGAGTTGCTGAACGTGGCGATGGATCGCGATACCGAGCCCGTCGGCGTCATGGGTCGGCAGGTAGTGCCGCGCAGCGCGGTAGGCCCAGTGCCGGGCGGTCTCGAAGATCGAGCAGTTGCGGCCGAGTCCTGCGGGGTTGGCACGGTGCCGTTTCGTCTCGCGCCACCGCTGCGGCGGGAGGTTGCTGCCGAGTTCTTCGGCGAGCTGGTCGAGGGCGTAGCTGCCCGAGTGAATCCACTCGGTGTCCCAGTGCTGATGAGTGGGGTTCTTGGTCAGCAGGCCGCTGTAACCGGCGTCGCCGTCGACGGCCCGGCGCAGTCCCTCGGTGATCGCGGCCGCGTAGGCCAGTGGCTTGCGGCGGGCGTACTCCGTTCGGGTGACAGGCTCGGCCAGAGACCACACCGCATGAGCGTGACCGTTGACCCGGTTCGACACGACCGCGTTGGGCATGGGGTGGCTGCCCTGAGACGACAGAGCCCGCAGCGCGGCGTCGGGGTGGTCGATATCGACCACAAGCAGGTTGCTCAGCGCTTGCGGGTTCGCCTCGACGTAGCGCCGCCCGAGTGCCTTGTCCCGGGATTGGCGGTAGACGCCCTCCATCAGGTCGTCCGTGGCCAGCGGCCACAGCGGGAGCCACAGCTGCTCAAACTGGGCTGTATCGCCGGCCGCGACCGTCATAGGGGACACCCTGCACCGGCTAACCCGAATCTCGCGGTAGGCGCGCCGAAAAAGTTGAAAGTAGGCAAGGAACCAAGTCAGATGTTTCAGCTTGAAAGTCGGCTTGCCCCTCGACCCACCGCGAAACGTGAAAGTAGGCCAGCACCCAAGTCAGACGCCCATCGGGTTCCGGGAAACCCTGCCCCTCCCACTACCTCCGTCACCACGGTGTAAACATTGTTTACAGAGAGGTGGTGCTGTGATGGTTCAGCAGTCGTCGAGTGGGTCGGACAGGGTTGTGTCGGTGCGGTTGCCCCGTGAGGTGATCGACCGGTTGGACGCCCTGTGTGCGCGGACCCAGCGCAGTCGGGGGACGTACCTGCGGATGGCGGTGGCGGCGATGTTGCCGTTGTTGGAGTCAGATCATTGGGGGCAGCAGGCGCGCGAGTACGAGCGCGCGACATTTGAGCGTGAGTTCATCCGGATCACGAGTGAGCTGATGGATGAGGACGGTGCCGTCGGCTGATCGTGCCCCCATGAGTGCCCCCATGAGTGCCCCCATGAGTGGAACCATGAGTGGACCCATGAGTGGGTCTGTAGCTGGAGACACGTGTGCGCTGCGACGGTCAGCCGCTGCGCGGCTGAGTGACGTGCGCTGCGCGCCCGCTGCGACCTGGCGGACTCCGGACGGCGCGGTGCCGGCCGCACTTCGCTAGCGCTCCGTGTCGGCAGGCCCCACGCGTCCGGAGTCCGCGGCAGGTCGCCTCGTGGTCGGTTGCTGTGGCGGCTTCGCCGTCGCGTTCCTCGACGCCAATACGCAACAGACCACGAGAGCGAGCTATACCCTAGAGTTACTCCGTTGCTTCGCAACGTCGCCTCTAGGGTCGCTCGACCCGGCTCGCTGCGCTCGCTCGGGTCCCTGTTCGCTTCGCTCTCAGGAGGTCGTCGTGACCGACGCCAAGACCAAGACCGTTCGCC
>JAAYXN010000165.1 GCA_012515885.1 Rhodococcus sp. (in: high G+C Gram-positive bacteria) | reverse complement strand
CGTGTTCTTGGAGCAGATGCGCATCCACGGCAACGACGGCGGCGTGCTGATGATCCCCGGTTCGGTAATCGACGTGCATGGCAGCGAATCCATGACGTTGACGCACCCGATCTCCGACGATGCCGTCGACGAGATTTTCACCAACAAAGCCGAGTACATCGAAGAGATGGCGCAGCGGTTGGCTCCTGTCCTCGCTGCCGAGAAGGCCAGTTGGGCCCCAGCTGAAGGCGAACCACTGATCGACGGTATCCGCGCCAAGTTTGAGCCCATCATGGCGCAGTCGGATCTGATCTGTGACGGCATTGGCTATCCCGTTGGCCTGGTCATGGGCGACGAAACCGTCGTCCTCGACTTCCCTAACCGCAGTGTCCGCGAGCCCAAGGAAGGCGAAGGCAAGTACCGCTACGGCTTCCGGATCGCCCCGGAGCTGGTACGCACGGTCCTGCGTGATGACGAGCCGGACTGGGTGAACACGATCTTCCTGTCGACCCGGTTCTCAGCGTGGCGTATCGGCGGATACAACGAGTACCTGTACACGTTCTTTAAGTGCCTGACCGACGAGCGCATCGCCTACGCGGACGGCTGGTTCTCCGAGGCGCACGACGACAGCGCGTCCATCAAGGTCGGTGGCTACGAGATTCAGCGGCGCTGCCCCCACTTGAAAGCAGACCTGGAGAAGTTCGGTGTGGTCGAGGGCAACAACCTCACCTGCAACCTGCACGGCTGGCAGTGGGATTTGGACTCGGGCCGCTGCAAGACAACCAAGGGCCACGAGTTACGCGCCCGCAAGCTCTAACGCCTAAGACAACAATCGCGCCCTCCCTACCGTGACGATAGGGAGGGCGCGATTGTTGTGTCCGAGAAAACTAGCGTCAGCCGACCGTCGGCGGGCTGTCGACAGTCTGAGCCAGATACAGCTGCTCACCCAGGGTGTCCATGAGTGCGATCTGGGTTTCGAGGTAGTCGATGTGGTGTTCCTCGTCAGCGAGGATCGTCTCCAGTATTTTCGCTGACGTGGCATCGCCCTTGTCGCGGCACATCTGGATGCCGGGACGCAGACGATTAACGACCTCAATCTCGATCGCGAGATCAGAGTGGAACTGTTCGCGCAGGTTCTGCCCGATACGCAGCGGCAGCAACTTCTGATAGTTGGGCAGCGCCTCCAAGAACAGGATGCGATCCGTGAGAACCTCAGCGTGCTGCATTTCCTCGATAGATTCGGCGCGAGTAACCGCGGCGATCTTCGTCAGACCCCAGTCGGCCTGCATCTTCGAATGCAAAAAGTACTGGTTGATGGCTGTCAGCTCGCTGGTGAGCTGATCATTGAGCAGAGCAATTACTTCATCGTCCCCACGCATGACTAACCTCCGGTCGACCTTTTGGCCGACCGTAGCATCGCCGTCGCACTCTCGCAGCGCAACGCTAATTTTTCGGTTGTCAGGCGCTAGCTAGCGGCCGCACCAGCCAGGCAAGTCCGGCCTACGGCTGAGCGCTCTACCAGCAGTTCGTTGATTCGATCGACGCAGGTTCCACACCCCCATCCAGCTCCACAACGCTCGCCAATGGCATCTGCAGAGTCGGCTCCGTCGTTCACATGCTCTTGTACCTCGGCTTCAGTAATCGCCTTGCAGATACAAACGAACATCGGTTGAACTCCCTTACCAGCACTGCATGTTAGGTAAGGGTTACATTAAAAGCGACCCAATGCAAGGGTTGCCTAACCGAAATTTTTACGGACTTTGCCTGGACTACTGCGGCGGAGTCAGCAGATCGGTCCCCACAAACGGCACCAGAGCCTCCGGGACACGCACCGAACCGTCAGCGAGCTGATGGTTTTCCAGGATCGCGACCAGCCAGCGCGTGGTCGCCAACGTTCCATTGAGGGTCGCTGCAGTATGCGGCTTACCGTTCTCGTCGCGGTAACGCACCGACAACCTGCGCGCCTGATACGTCGTGCAGTTCGACGTCGACGACAACTCCCGGTACGCCTGCTGCGTCGGCACCCACGCCTCGCAGTCAAACTTGCGGGCCGCCGACGAACCGAGGTCGCCGCCAGCAACGTCGATAACGCGGTAGGGGACGTCGATGGCAGCGAGCATGTCCCGCTCCCACGCCAGCAGACGCTGGTGTTCGGCGTCGGCGTCTTCGGGCTTGCAGTAGGTGAACATTTCGACCTTGTCGAACTGGTGCACGCGGATGATGCCGCGGGTGTCTTTGCCGTAGCTGCCTGCTTCGCGGCGGAAGCAGGAGGACCATCCGGCGTAGCGTTTGGGCCCCTTGGTGAGGTCGATGATTTCGCCCGAGTGATATCCGGCGAGGGGTACTTCGGAGGTTCCGACCAGGTACAGGTCGTCTTCTTCGAGGTGGTAGATCTCGTCGGCGTGCGATCCGAGGAAGCCGGTGCCCGCCATAATTTCTGGGCGGACCAGGACCGGCGGGATCATCAGCGTAAATCCGTTGGCGACGGCTTTTTGCGCCGCGAGCTGGAGCATGCCCAGCTGCAGTAGTGCGCCGTAGCCGGTGAGGAAGTAGAACCGGGCGCCGGACACTTTGGCGCCGCGCTCCATGTCGAGCAGTCCGAGGCTCTCACCGAGCTCCAGGTGGTCTTTCGGTGTGAAATCGAACTGCGGGATCTCCCCGATCGTTTCCAACGTGATGAAGTCGTCTTCGCCGCCTGCAGGGGCGCCGTCCTGGACGAGGTTGGAGATCGCGCGGTGCGCGGCATCTAGCTCTGCTTGCGCGGCGGCCTGCGCGGCCTCTGCTTCCTTGACCTTGGCGGCGAGTTCTTTGGACCCTTCGAGGAGGGCGGGGCGATCTTCTGGTGACGCCTGACCGACCTTCTTGCCGAAGGCCTTCTGCTCGGCGCGCAGGTTGTCCCCAGCTAGCACTGCCGCCCGGCGTGCAGCGTCCGCGTCCAAAAGGGCATCCACGAGGGCTGGGTCTTCGCCACGGGTGCGCTGGGAGGCGCGGACGGCTTCGGGGTCTTCGCGGAGGAACTTCAGGTCAATCACGCTGTTAAACCCTACTCGGCGCGGCGCGATTGGGGGCACCCGGTTGGGGGCGGGAAGGGCTAGCTTTCCGGCGCTTCGTCTGCGGCGGGCACGTCCAGCAGATGCTCGCTACCGAACATACGCGCTGTATCGCGCGGTGTGGGATGCCCCGCGTCCAGGTCAGCGCCAGCAGCGACGAGGACGCGAACCACAGCTTCTTCGCCTTTGAACAGCGCCCCAGCCAGTGGCGATTGGCCACGGTCATTGAGTCGATTGACGTCCGCCCCGCGCGCAGTGAGCGCCGCAACGGTATCGGCATGCCCGTGGTAGGCGGCCAGCATCAGCAGCGAATCCCCCTTGCCGTTCGTCAGGTCTACCGGCAAACCGGCATCCACGTAGGCCGCGAGGGTGGCTGCGTCCCCGGCGCGTGCGGCATCAAACATGCGTCCAGCCAATTCTTGGATCTGCGGGTCAATATCGCTCACGGTTTCCCAAACTACGCGTCAATACGCCCAGGCCCGCACACAATTCGGCGCGTGCACTCCGCGAGCGGGCCGCGACAAGGCATCATGGGTGGCGATGTCCAAGGATGAACACACCAAGCTGAAGACACCGCCGCGCTCGATGTCTGCGACCACCACACGTCGCGCGTTGATCGCGGTCGCGGTCGGTGCTGTGGTCGCGGCTGTCGCCACGATCGCGATCGCTGGCGGTTTCACGGGCGGTGAAAATCTGCGTTCGGGTGAGAGCGGTCCACGCTCCAGCGTGTCCGGCGAACATGCCTTCGCCAGCGCTCAAGCTGGTGACTGCCTCAACTGGACGACGTCCGACGATCCAGAGCGCGACCGCCAAGACGTGCACATCGTGGACTGTTCCGACGAGCACCGCTTCGAAGTGACCGCGCCCCTGGACCTCGCGAATTACCCGGGCGCCGAGTTTGGTCCCGGTGCGCGCTACCCGGGCGCCCTACGGTTCGCGAGCCTGCGCGACGAGCACTGTGTTGCCGCCACCACCTCATACTTGGGCGCCGGGTTTGATCCATACGGCAAGTTCAGCGTCGGGCTTATGTTCCCCAGCGAAGCATCCTGGAACGACGGCGACCGCGCGCTGCGGTGTGGGCTGCAGTTCTCCAGCACCACCGGGACGCTGTTGCAGTACACCGGCAAGGTCGCCGACCAAGACCAATCCAATATTTGGGAGCCCGGCACCTGCATCGGGATCAACCAGATCGTGCCCAGCGACCCGGTCGACTGCTCTGCCCCCCACGCGTTCGAAGTCATCTCGGTGGTCGACCTCGGCACCCAGTTCCCCGGCGACCTGCCGTCCGTCGAAGACCAAGACCGCTATCTAGAAAACGTCTGCACGCAGGCCGCCAACGAATACCTCGGATCGGCAGACGCCCTACGCGACAAAACCCTCACCCTGTTCTGGGACAACATCAACGTCGAAAGCTGGCTCGCTGGCAGCCGACGTGTCAACTGCTCGGTCGGCAAAGAACTCGAATCAGGTGGATTCGCCACCGTCACCGGCACGGCCCGCGGCGACATCCTGATCAACGGTGAACCACCAGTGCCGCCGCCACCGCTGCCTGAAGGGCGCACCGTGCCCACCCCGGGCAACTGAGCCCGGGTATCAGACGTATGCCCGTATCTATGACTGAAGACCGGTTCGATGAACTGGTTAGTGAAGCGCTCGATCTCATCCCCGAGGCACTCGCCGCCGCAATCGACAACGTCGTCGTCCTCGTCGACGCTCGCAGTGACGAAGACCCTCACCTTTTGGGCCTCTACCAGGGGGTAGCCCTCACCGAGCGCGACAGCCACTACGGCGGATCACTGCCCGACACGATCACCGTGTATCGCGAAGCACTACTAGATATGTGCGATTCTGAGGAGGAAGTAGTTGAAGAAGTAGCCGTAACTGTCATTCACGAAGTTGCGCACTACTTCGGAATCGACGAAGATCGCTTACACGAGCTCGGCTGGGGATAACGGTTACCGGATAAATCCGGCAGTCGGGGGGAACCTAAGAGCACCTTGCGGCGTCCAACATAGTTGGAAGCTGTTGGGGACTGGTCGTTCGCGGGGGGAACACCTTCCGCACCGCCGGTGGCATGGCTTAACGTCGTGTCACCTCGCATGAGGTTAAGAAGGGGTTAGACACTATGGGGTTCTTGCAGGTTTCACCTGAAGCGCTGCTGCTTGCCGCAGCTGAGCTGGAAGCGTTGGCGATTCGCACTGAGGGCGTGGTAGCTGCCGCATCACCTTCGCTCGCAACCATTCCGGCAGGTAGCGAAGAAGTTTCTTTCCACGCTGCCGCCTATTTCCAGACGCTGGCGGCGTCCTACCAGCCAGCTATCCGGCAGGCGATCGCTGAGATGTACGCGCTCGCAGGCACGCTGAAGAAGCAAGCTGCTGAATACGCCGCCCAGGACGCCATGTCCGGTGGCGCCATCGCGCGGATCATGTGACCGTGTCCACTACTACTTCCAGGGGGATAGACCAATGACTTTGGGACTCACCGGTGTTATCTGGCTGCCGCGCGGCGCCACCGTCAACTCCACCACTCTCAACGCTGGGCCAGGCCCAGTACCGCTGACCGCAGCATCGATGGCATGGGGATCAGTTTCCGCCAACTTCGTCGATATCAACACGACGATGGCGCGAGTATCAGCCACCCTCGGCGCTGCATGGCAGGGCGTTGCGGCCGCAGCTGCTTTGGCAAAGATCGCCCCGTTCGCAGTGTGGGCGCTGGAAAGCAGCGAGATCGCTGCCGACGCGGGCGTCAAGGCTGGAGCACAGGCAACCTTCAACGGCATTGCCCGCGCCACGATGCCCAGCCTGCCCGAAATTGTGGTCGTCAAAACCGCCAAGACCACGGCCTACAGCACCGGCGGCGCCCTCAACGGCACCGCAGCTGCCGCGGAAGCAGCCGACCGTGCCATGGACATCCGCGCCGGACTGGTGATGGAAGGCTACGAGGGCGCCACCAACATCCTCGCAATCAAGCGTCGCTTCTCAATGCCGCCGCGCATCGTGACCACGGGCGAGAGCAACACGTCCGAGTTCGACGACGCCAGCGATTGGGAGCGCGATCCAGTGCGCGCCGGTATGGCCGCTCTCGGATCGATGGGACAGAACCCGGCGGTCACCCAGGCTGCGTCCGCAGCCGGTCAGGCCGCTACGTCGGCGGCGTCTACGGCGACGTCCGCGGTCAGCGGTCTCGGCAACTCGGCGCTGGGCAATGCCAACTCCAACTCGATGATGGGCGGCGCGCCCATGTTCGGTGCGGGCAACAGCTCCGCGGCATCCACGCAGGCCGCATCGGCACGCGGCGGCACCATTGGCGCCATCGGTGCCGGTGCCGCAATGCCTGACGGCTGGGGCCGTGGCGACGGCTCGCAGGCCCGTGGCCCCATGGGCGGAGCCCCCGGTGCTGCTGGCGCCGGCGCGGGAATGACCGGTGGTCCAGGTGCCGGTGGTTTCGGTGGCGGTACCGGTGCTGCCGGTAACGGCATGATGGGTGGCCGTCCGGCAGGCGCCAACGGCAGCTCGGACGACGAAGACGATCGCGACACCCCGGACTACCTGAAGAGCTTCGAGCACTTCGCTGATGGCCGCACGGTTATTCCGTCGGTTATCGGTGGTGGGCCTGAAGGCCGGGGCGGGCAGTGATTGATCTCGGCACCGGGCACCCGGCGGTACACACCACCCGCCGTGAACCGGTAGTGCAGCCAGAACCTGTGGCTGCCGATTCTTTTGCGGCTGCTGCTGACTCCACCCCTGTGGAGTCAGCGGCTCCCGCTGGCCCCGCGTTCGCGGAAGATTTTCTGACGCCACCCGCAGCCACCCCCGCATACGCACCGGTTGATCCACTTCGGGTAGCCGGAGTGGATTTGGGAATGGACAGCACCGCACCGTCGATGTCGGCGGTCACCCTGTCGATGGACGAGGTGGGGTATTTCATCGACAAGCTGCATCTGGACCAGTTGCCGGTCGTCCTCGATATTTTTCCGCAGTACGACAACGGGGACGCTCAGGACGCAGCATTCCGGGCTGCCGCGGAGGGTCTCGATGCCCGTGGCCTGACCCGCTACGGCAAGGCCATCCCGGAACTCGAAGAGTGGCTGCGCGTCGTTGCTCGTCCACGCTGGGAGATCGCCCTGCGTTGGCATGTGCAGGGCGTCGTGTCCCGTCTGTGCCTGTCTCATGGCGACAATTTTTCGGTGTTGACGCTGCGTGCCGGTGACAGCATCGTCATTCAAGATCCAGGTGCCGATTCTCTCGGCGCCGTGATGGGCGCGATGGGTTCGATGGCGCCGATGCAGTTCGGCACCATCAATGCACCCACCGATCAGCTCGCTGACGCCCTCAACGATTCGGCGACGGCCACAGCCCTCACCAATCGTTTGGACAAGCTCGGTGCTGGCCCGGACGACGCCGTGTCCGTTGCCCGCGCCATGTCTGGCTGTTCAACGTTCGCGGAGATCGTCGGCATCGTCTACGGCGACGGCAAGTACGACCCCATTGATGGTCCGGTCACCGTGTTCGACACCGAACTTGGCCGCATCGTGGGAACGTCGAGCGTGTCTGCGCACGGCGTCGCGTGGTCTTCGTTGGCACCGGGCACTCCGGCCAAGCTGCGGCAAGCCCTCCAGGGGCTTGTTGACCGGCTCACCAACCCAGACAACTAAACAAAGCAAGACAACTAAACAAGCAACTCGTCAGCAGGCGCGGACTACCCCATCAGGTCGTCCGCGCCTGCTGTCGTTGGTGCCTCATACGGCGAACCGACTTTCCCCCAACGCACACACTGCCAGCCGCCGTCGGTGGTGGGGATGAGCTCGATAGATTCGGTGTTCGCGAGGTGGTTGACGGCCGCGAACGTTCCGGGAACGCGGCCGAGCTGCGCGGCGATCAGGCGGATCGCTGCGCCGTGGCTGACGACCACAACGTTTCCTGTGGAGGCGGGGTCATCGAGGAATTCGGCACGCAGATCGCGAACCACCGGGACGTACCGGTCGAGGACATCAAGCGCTGACTCTCCGCCGGGCACCCGAGCGCCCAGCTCACCCATATGCCACTGTCGGTACGTCTTAAGGAACAGCAGGTGGGATTCTTCGTCGCTGCGATCCTCCAGGTCACCGGCTTGGACTTCGTGGATTCCGGCGCGGATCTGCGCAGCGATACCTGAAGCCAGCTCCACGGGTTGGGCTGTCTGTTGCGCCCTCGTCGCTTGCGACGACACCAGTGCGGCCGTCGATTTCTGGGCAGCGAGAGCCGCCGCGAGTGATCCGGCCTGTTCGTGGCCAAGTTCGGTGAGGTGGGCGCCCGGCAACCGGGTATCGAGCCGTCCGGCTACGTTCGCTTCAGTTTGTCCGTGTCGAACCAGAATCAGCTTTCCAGCCACAGTTTCGCCCTCTCACCTCTCGCTACTCGCGACCGACGTTGTCGCCTGTTCCGCCGGAGCGCATCTGCTGTACCCAACGCTGCGCGTCGTCGTCTGATTCCGGGGGCGGGCCGCTGGGGGTGGTCGCTGGCCACGATCCGAGGAACCGCACTTTCGATTTGCGGTGCAGAGCGCGGAACGCCTCAGCGACCAGCGGATCATCGATGTGGCCGATGCAGTCCACGAAGAACCGGTACACACCGAAGTCGGTGCGTGTGGGCCGCGATTCGATCCGGGTCAGGTCGATGCCGCGGACCGCGAATTCGGACAGGACAGCCACGAGCGAACCTGCCGTGTTGTGCGGCTCCAGCACCATCGACGTGCGATCGCCGCCGGTGCGCGGCGGGACGGCGACAGGCCGCGACACCAGCACAAACCGGGTGCGGGCTCCGCGTACGTCAGCGACGTCGTCGGCGAGGCTGCGCAGACCAAACAGGCTGCCAGCAAGGGCCGTGGAGACCGCGGCATCAGCGAGTCCGCCTGCAACATCTTCAGCGGCTCCCGCATTGGACGATGCGTTCTCTAAAACAGCGTCCGGGCAGTTGTCGGCGATCCACTGCCGCACCTGAGCTGCAGCAACCGGGTAGGCGCGGATGGTGCGGACCTCGGACAGGTCGGTGACGCCGTCGCGAGCAAGGATCGAGAAGCTGACATCGAGTTCTGTCTCGGCGACGATTTGTAGCCGCTCCCCCGTTGCGAGTGCGTCAAGAGTAGGGACGACGCCGCCTTCCACTGAACTTTCAATGGGGACGACAGCCGCATCGACGTGTCCCGCGCGGACCTCGGCAAGCGCGGCAGGCGGGCTTGAGCACGAGACTCGTTCGATAGCAGCGCCGCCGCTGATGACGCGCGCAATGACCCCGTCCGATTCCAGCCGCGCTAGCGCCATCTCGGTGAACGTCCCGGACGGGCCGAAGTAGGCGATCCGGGGCGAGCTGGAGGTGGTCAACGCTTCTGTTTCCGGCACAGATATGAGATTACGGCCCGATCCCTATCTGGGCGAACATCGCGAGCACTGGCGTCGAGTCGGGAACTTCAATGCCGGTGAGGACTTCCCGGACGGCGTCGGCGGCTTCGGCGCTGAGGGCGGTGAGCATCTGTGGGTCTGGCTCGCTCAGTGCGCGCCGCGTGTCTGCTCCGCGCAGCGCCGCCACGGTGCCGCAGAGCAGTGCGAGGACGTCGGGTTCGCTGCGCACTCGGGCAACGAACCCGACGTCGCTGTGAGCGAGCACGGACAGGAAATCCGACACGGGGCCGGCGCTGTCGCTCATCGGGCCGTCGACGTCGAGGCCCGGAATGCGGCCCGCGGCAACAATCTGTTCGGCGCTTTCGGCGGGGCTACATCCGCGCACAAAAATTGCGAGCGGCGCCGGTACCCGGACATCGAGCGCTTCGGGCAGATCCTCGATATCGCAGTCCAGATCAAACCGCACCGCTTCGTACCGTCCGCTGCGGTTCCCACGCAGATCAGCAGGGTCACAGTCGAGGCGCACCGCAATCCGTCCACGATCGTCGTCGCCGTTCAGCAGCTCAGATGCGGAGAACACGGGAAGAACACCTGGCTGTGTGGCGGCCGATGCGCACAGCAGGTTCCCGGTGAGGGTGTTCAGCTGACGCGCTGGTAGCCCCAGCGTGAGGGGGACGGCAGAGCTTGCTGCGGGGGGCTGTCCGGGTAGGGACTTTTGGTTCTCAGGATCGACCACGTTGGTCACCGTAGCCCGGAACTTCACTGCTGCGTATTGCGAACTCCCCCTCAAGCCCTTAGGTTAGGTTTACCTTAATGACTGATCGCATGCCGACCGAAGGGGCCGCATGACCGCGACGACCATGGCACCGTCCACCGCCGAGCGAGTCCGTAGCGCCTGCGCCATCAACCAGGACGCCGTCCTCGCCATCGACGGCACCGATCCCACGCCGATCTCACTGCACCATTTGCAGGCAAACGGCGACGTCGCGATCGCGGTCCCGCAGCGATCAGCCGCTGACATCATCACCCGCATCACCGGTGGCCTGCCTGCCGTTCTTGAAGTCACAGACCGCTCGCCGCTGCCGCTGCGCGAACCCGTGCGATCACTGGTGTGGCTGCGCGGCACCCTGCATCGTGTGTGTGAATCCCACACTCGGGAAATCGCCGACGAGGTGGCCTCCGAATTCCCCAGCGGCGCCCTCCTTGAACTCGGCCACTCCACCGTCCTGCTCATCCTGCGCGTCTCGTCCGCCGTCGTCGCTGACGCATCGGGCGCTGAGCCGGTGTCGGTCGATGACCTCATCTGCGCAACCCCCGACCCGTTCTGGGAGGTTGAAGCCGCATGGTTGCAGCACCTCGACTCTGACCACCGTGCCCTCATCGACATGCTCAGCCGCAAACTGCCTCCGCATCTGCGGCGCGGCAGCGTCCGCCCCCTCGCGATCACCCGGTACGGTCTCCGGCTCCGCGTTGAAGACGACTCCGACACTGCGGGCGGAGACCGCGACGTGTGGATGCCGTTTGCGGGGCCCGTCTCCGACGCCACCGAGCTGAGCCGCGCCCTGCGCACCCTGGTGGGCTGCCCCTTCGTCAACGGTCTGCGCGCCCGGCAGTAACTTCAACTCCCGCCGACGCCCCGCGCAGATACCGACTAGCGTTGCGCGGGTGACTTCTTCGCAGCCTGAACCAGCACGACCGGCGTCGTCTGGATCGATGTCGGCGCGACTTCAGCAGTGGCTGCACCCGCAGACCCCCGAGCAACCGGCCCTTTCTGCCACGGAGCGGCGCGGCCTGTGGATCGAAATCACGATTGTCCTGCTAATCACGTTTGGATTCAACGGGCTGTCTTCCCTGCTGGGGCTCATCGATTCGCTGCTACAGCAGGGCACCCTTGCCGAGCAAACCGTGGCGCTCAATGTGCCACGAGCCACCAATTCGTTCATCGATCTTGCCCGCCAAATTCTTGGCGTCGTGAAGCTCCTCTCGTGGGGAGCACTGGGGTTGTACCTGCTGTGGCGCAGCGGCATCGGACCCAAAGCTATCGGCCTTAGCCGCAGACTCACCCGCACCGACGCCACCCACGGCGCCGGGTTCGCGGTACTCATCGGCGTGCCCGGTCTGGCGTTCTATCTCGCCACGCACGCCATCGGCGCCAACCTCACTGTCGCGCCCAGCATCCTCAATGACCACTGGTGGCGCATCCCCGCCCTCGTCGCATGGTCGATAGCGAACTCCGGTGCCGAAGAGATCATCGTCGTCGCATACCTGATTACCCGCCTACGCCAACTCGGCTGGTCAGAGAATTCGTCCCTGCTCGCTTCTGCCCTCCTGCGCGGCGCCTACCACCTCTATCAGGGGTTCGGTGGCGGCATCGGCAACGTCGTCATGGGTGTGGTGTTTGCCCGCTACTGGCAGAAAACGAATCGGCTGTGGCCGCTGATTGTGGCGCATGCACTGATCGACATCGTCGCGTTTGTCGGCTATGCGCTATTGCGCGACAGGATCAGCTGGATTCCCTAGTTTTCCCAGTACAGTCATGACGTGACCGGAAATCGGCCCCCGGGGCCACCACCACACCCACGCCACGGCGGCGCGGGTCGACCCGGTGGAAACAACGGCCCCGGCGGAGCGCCGTACGGGCCTGGTCAGCCAGGTCGGCCACCTGGGCGTCCACCTATGCCCGGCCCCGGGCCCGATCCGCGTCGTATGCCGCCACCTTCCGGCCGGCCGCCTGGTCCTCCGCCCTACCCTCCGGCGCGCCCTCCTCAACCGGAAGGTACGCAGGTCATCCGCCGGGACGGACGACCCAGTGTGCCCGCATCACCACATGGCGAACAGGCGTGGTCGCAGGCAGCGCCGCCGCGGTACACGCCACGCCCACCGGAACCGGGCCCACCCAATATCGCGCCACCTCCGCCTCACCGGCGGCCACCCGGCGAGCCGCCGCGTCGACGTCCTCCCGAGAACTACCGTCGACGTCCGCTACCTGCGGCGCCGCAAACCCCTGTACCGGCCAAAAAGCCGAAGCGTCGGCCGCGTTGGGGTCAACGGTTCGCGATTATGGGCCTGATTCTTGTGGTCGCGTTTTCCGCGTTCGTGGTGTACCTCGATCGTGCCCTGAACCGCGTCGATGCTCTCGCGAACTACCCGGGCCGCCTCGCTGACACTCCCGGCACCAACTGGCTGCTGGTCGGTTCCGATTCCCGCGCCGGGATGACGCCGGAGGAAGAAGCGCAACTGGCCACTGGCGGCGACACCGGCCCGGACCGCACTGACACGATCATCTTGATCCACATTCCTCGTGGCGGTGGCACCACGACGATGGTGAGTCTGCCCCGCGACTCCTACGTGTCCATCCCTGGATATGGGCAAGACAAAATCAATGCGGCGTTTGCGATTGGCGGTCCGCAACTGCTGGTGCAGACCGTTGAGGAAGCCACCGGGGTACGTATCGATCACTACGCGGAGATCGGATTCGGCGGTTTTTCCGGAATGGTCGATGCGGTCGGCGGCGTCGACATGTGTCTCGATCAACCAATCAACGATCCTTTAGCAGGTATCGATTTGCCCGCTGGCTGCCAAACCCTGGCCGGGCCTCAAGCATTGGGTTTTGTCCGTACCCGAGCGACCGCGATGGCCGATATTGACCGGATGAATAATCAGCGTGACTTCATGTCGGCGCTGCTCGCTAAGGCGACGAGCGCGTCCACTTTGGTCAATCCGTTCCGGATGGTGCCGCTCGCGTTCGGCACGGTCGGATCCCTGAAAGTCGATGAGAGCGATCATGTGTGGCATCTGGCGCGGCTCGGTTGGGCCATGCGCGGCAGTGTCATT
>JAAYXN010000164.1 GCA_012515885.1 Rhodococcus sp. (in: high G+C Gram-positive bacteria) | reverse complement strand
GGCGCGGTGAGCCGAGCGAACGCTGGGGACGAGTTGACGGTCGCAGGGTTCGACGGATCAGCCGCTAGGTGCCAGCGATACGCCTCAGGGAGGATCGATCGGCTTCCGTGCGTAAGCATGTGATCGGCGTACCCGACGCTCCCGGTGTAGTGACGCAGGTAAAGCTCCGGGAATTTGATCTCGCGCTCAGGCCAAACGATCGGTGTTTCGGCCTCGTGGTGTTGCACGGTGTCGCGCGACATAAAGGAACCACCCGGGCGCACGAGAAGGCGCCTTACGTGCAGGTCTGGTTCCCGAGCAGCGATCAACTCGTCCGCGTCTGCGTCGCGCAGCTTCAAAAGGTGGTCATGCTTCTTGACCAAGGTGACACGGTGGTTGTCGCGATCAACCCGGGACACGGAGGTGCTGATATGCGAGCCGACGCGTTTGGCCAGTATGTCACCGCCAACCAAATCGCCGGGCCACTGCTCCGACGCGATCGCGCCCGCGGGCTCCACGAACTGGTACTCACCGTCTTCAGCAAGGTGGAGAAAGAGTACGTTCAAACGCCCGATTCGGGTCTCGGCGCAGCCACCCCAAGCGTCGATGATCACGTCAATCGGTGCGATGTGGGCCAGTGCGGCATGGGCGTGGTGGTGGTCATTGACTCGCCAGAGATTCACATCTCTGAATGGGAGCTCGTCGGGCGCTTCCCGTCTAACCACAACCTCCACGCGCCGGAGCCACTCCTGGCCCAGCCAAGCGCGTACCTGGCCGAAGCTGACCCGATCGGGAGCCAGTACCACCACGGTCCCCTGAGGACTCGCGTCGCGTCCCCACAGTCTGGTCGCCGCACGCACGACAGCTCGAACGGCTCTCGTCACGCGACATGCGTTCACGATGCTGACGCGCGGCTTAGAAGCACGCGAGGCCACGGCACTCACGGGCCGTTAGAGCTTTAGCGCGATCACCCGGTAGACGACCGGGTCTTCGTTGTTGTATGGCGCCAGACCCGTCGACTCAATCTCAAAGTCGATCCCGAACCCATATTCCGACTCCAACCGGCGAGCGAAGTCGACCGCGTTCTGGTACCGCCGATAGTGACCTCCGTGGACCTTCTTGAGTTCGGCATCCTTGTCGGTGCGGAACTCCGCAGCAAGGGCATCTCCCTGGCGCGCGTTCTGAGCGACCACGGCCAGCAAGCGGTCCTGGACATCCTCGGGTATGGAGTGGAGGAAAAAGCGCATATAGAACAGGACTGTGTCCTCAAACTCCCGTGCTCGTGCGATGAGGCGTTCCACCGCTTCGGGGTTGCCAGCGTCGAGAGCTTCGAACGACAGCTGATCACCGAGCCCTAGTTCCCCAGCCCGCTTGCTGGCATGCTCCACGCCGACGTGTGAGCGGTCTGCTCCAATCACCCGGCGGCCCAACTCCGCGAAGGCAAACGAGTCCCGACCGTCGCCGCAACCGATATCCAGCACCATCGATGGCAAGCCGGGATAGCCGCCGACGAAGCCGGAGAACTGCGATCCTACCGACGCCGTGTGGTGGGCGTAGAAGTTCGCCCAATACACCGGCTGACGAAGTTGTTCGGTGACGAAGCCGTCAGTTGGCTGCGCCGTTCGCGCCCGGTCCCAGTTGAAGCCGGGCTGGGGTATCTGCCACGAGCTGCCGTAGATGTGCTCGACCCACTGCTCGGCATGCTTGGGTACGCGCACCGTGTGCTCACCCATACGGCCGGGTTCGGTTCCCTGCCAAGCGGCGCGCGGGAGTTCGCTGACGCCGGCTCTCCCGAACGGCATCTGGAGATTGCCGGCATCGTCGAAATACAGGTGGAACAGGTCCACCCGAAGATCGGGATCGTCGCTGTCGTGAATGTGCAGGGCAGTGCGCCGTTGGTCGACCTCGAAGCCGGCGTCGATCATGGTCAAGCCGATGTCGCGCAGTTCGGCCGCAGCGTCCGGGCCGGATAGCCGTGACACGTATGCCACGTCGAAGTCGTCGTCGTGCGAGATGAACCCCTGCTCTCGTACCTGTCCGAGAAGGCTGCCATACACCACAAACGCCTCGTACCCATGCGCGCTCTGTAGCAGTTCGGCGACGCGGTCGTACATGCCAATGACAGCTGCCTGCCAATCGACATCAAGCTTCTTCGACAACTGCAGATCTCCGTAGTCGGTGAAGACATAACCTTGCGCCAACTTCTCGCGAAGGTCAGCGACGGTGTACTCGCCGTCGGTGCCAACTCGCTTGAAAATCCCCTTACCAGCGATCGGGATCGGGACTCCGTCGAGACGGACGCTTACTTGCGTGGTCGGATCACAGAACGGCCAGACGCCGCGCAACGGGATTCGGAATGAACGGGCTGCGCCTACCGTGTTCGCTGAGTTGGGTTGGTCGCTCCACACCGTACGAACCTTGAGGTCATCCAAGTACAGCGCCAGCTGAACCGGCAGCTTGTCTTCCGGGCCGACTACCCAACCCGTTGCCTGTTTGCGGTTGATTTCTTCGACACACCCAAAGACCATGTGCTGCCAGGAAGTCTCGATTGCGGCCGTCGTCAAACTCTTACTCCGTTCAGCAGCTCGTCACCAGGCCCGCCGAGAGGGGGTGGCTCAGCCATCATACTGCCGACCATGTCCGCGATCCGGCGACGCAACGCCAACGCTGACTCGTCTTGGGGGCGACGTGCCCACTGCCCGAGGGTGTCGCGCTCCGGCATCGTCGACCAACGACTTGAGCCGCGCCGCGCCCGTCGGCCGACCACCACCCCGGGCCGAGCCGTGCCTCCCATGCTTGCCTCTGCGGCTGCAACGCTTCGGTAGGCGGGTCGTGGAGAGGTGGCCAGGGAGTCATGACCGCACGTTTGTAGGCTCGCGGCGATGCTGGTGAGGTCGCGCGCACGGGCTCTGATTGCCCGGTATCGGCGCGATCGTCGGCTCCCGCCGGTTGTGTCGGACCTTCTGAGCGACGTCGCAGTCGCATTTTCAGCTGACCTC
>JAAYXN010000163.1 GCA_012515885.1 Rhodococcus sp. (in: high G+C Gram-positive bacteria) | reverse complement strand
TGTCCCAGACAGGTTGACAACTACCGGTTGGACACTGTAAGGTAACAGTCCGGTTGCATGCTTTTTGTCTACGTCAACAAACCTCAGGGCGGTCGCGCACGACATCTTCGTGTCGGCCGCACCAGCCTCCCGTGCTGTGAAGAAAGGTCCCCATGACATCGCGTATCGAGAACAGCTCACTTCGCCGTCGCGCCTCAAGATTCCGAGTGAAGGCCGCACTAGTCGGTGCTGCTGCACTGGCGACATCACTGCTCGCCGGAACCGCCACGGCAACTGCCGAGCCAGCTGACATTGCGGGCGCTATCGCCAACACCTCTGGCTTCGGCCCGATCGATACCAACGCGGTAGCGGCGATCGCGCACGGAATGCTCAATCCTGCGGTGGCGCCCTACGGCGTCAACGATTGGGACTGCGCCCCAACGCCGCAGCGGCCTCGCCCGGTAGTGCTCGTGCACGGCACCTACCAGAATGCGTACTCCAGCTTCTCCGCTCTGGGACCAGCACTGGTCGCGGAGGGGCACTGCGTGTTTGCGCTGAACTATGGGATTGCGCCCACCAGCATCGCCGGGGTCATTCCGGGCGTCCACGGCACCACGGCGGTTGCCGACGGAGCCAAAGAGCTTGCGGCGTATATCGATGCGGTTCTTGAGCACACCGGGGCAAAGCAGGTCGACGTCGTTGGGTTCTCGCAGGGCGCACCGCTGACCCGCCAGTACCTGCGGTTTGAAGGCGGGGCCGATCCGGCTAATCCCGCCAACAACAAGGTTCACACTCTGGTCAGCATTGCAGGCACCAACCATGGAACCACCTTCAGTGGCATTGCCAGCTTGGGCCGCATGATCGCCAATATGGGTCTCGATATCTTTGGGCTGATGGCACTTCCGGCCGGTGTCGGCCCAATGGATCAGGCAGTGGGGTCTGCCTTCATCACTAACCTCAACGCTGACGGCGACACTGAGCCGGGCGTGAGGTATGTGGCGATCGCCAGCAACTACGACCAGATTTCTACCCCGTACCATGCTTCATTCCTCGAAGCTGGTCCCGGCGCCACCGTCCGCAACATCCGCCTTCAGGACGGTTGCGAGCAGGACTGGTCTGACCACCTTTCACTCGCCACGTCGCCCCGAGCAATCGACTACGTCCTTGAAGGTCTTGATCCTGAGGGGCGCGCAGGAATCACACCGCGCTGCGAAGCGCATGCGTGGCTGACCGGCAAGTAGCCGTCAGCTTTTCAGGACAAATAAAGCCGCTCGCGGCCTGCCCGGACACTCGCTGTGCGAGACCGGTCAGGCCGCGAGCGGCTTACCTGTATATCTTTATGCCACTTGACTATTCGGTGAACCGGGCCAGGTTGTCACCGCGGGATGCGCCTGCCGGAGCCACATCAAAAGACATCGACTCGACGACGCTGCCGCGCCGCAACGCGAGGATGTCGCGGAACCAGTTCATCCGCAGCCGCCACGGCGCGACCGACCCTTGCCGCGGGAACGCCTCGACCGACCGCAGCACATAGCCGGCTGCGAAATCGAGGAAAGGCTCTTCCACGACGGACGGATCGCGGCGCGGTACCGCGCGCGCGAAACCCTTGTCGTCCATGTAGCGCAGCAACCGTGCCACATATTCGGAGACGAGATCAGCTTTGAGCGTCCATGATGCGTTGGTGTAGCCGACGATGAACGCGAAGTTGGGGACGTCGCTGAGCATCATGCCCTTGTAGGCCATGGTGTCCGAAAGTGCGACTGGCTGCTCGTCAACGACCAGCTTGATGCCACCGAAGGCCAGCAGATTCAGTCCGGTCGCGGTGACGACGACATCGGCGTCGAGGTGCTCTCCCGATTCGAGAGCAATACCGGTAGTGGTGAACGACTTGATGTGGTCGGTGACCATGTCGACTTTGCCGTGCCGGATGGACCGGAAGAGATCACCGTTGGGCACCAGGCACATTCGCTGGTCCCACGGGTTGTAGCGCGGGGTGAAGTGCTTATCAATGTCGTAGCCTTCGGGCAGCCACCGCGTTTGCAGCGAGCGGATGCGGCCCTTCATGAACGTGGGGAACCGTTGGCACGCCTGATACACGCCGGTCGCGAGAAGAACATTCTTGAGCCGGGCCACGCTGTCACCGAAGCCGCCCGGGAACCGCTGCTGCATGTTGCGAGAGAACTTATCCCGCGCCGGAACCGACAGAATGTAGGTGGGTGAACGCTGCAGGATGCTGACGTGCGCAGCCGAATCGGCCATCGACGGAGCCAAGGTCACCGCGGTAGCGCCGCTGCCGATGATGACGACCTTCTTGTCGGCGTAATCGAGGTCCTCAGGCCAATGCTGCGGGTGCACCACCGTGCCACCAAACGTATCGATGTCAGCGAACTCTGGCGTGTAGCCCTCGTCGTAACGGTAGTAACCGCTGCAGCAGAACAGGAAGTTCGTCGTGAACTGGACGATCGTGCCGGGCAGGTCCGTGCGTTCGACGTCGACCGTCCACTGCGAGGTTGCCGTCGACCACTCGGCGCGCACAACGCGATGCTGGTAGCGGATGTGTTCGTCGATTCCGAACTCGGCTGCCGTGTCCCGCAAGTATTCCAAGATGGTGTGGCCGTCGGCGATAGCTTTATCGCCCTTCCACGGCCGGAACGGGAACCCCAAGGTGTACATGTCGGAGTCGGAACGAATGCCTGGGTATCGGAACAGGTCCCACGTGCCGCCCAATGATTCGCGCGCCTCAAGTAGCGCGTACGTACGCTCCGGGAATTCTTTTTGCAGGTGGTAGGCGGCATCGATGGCAGAGAGCCCGGCACCCACGATGAGGACATCGACGTGCTCTGGTGGGAGGCGCTTCTTGCCGGACCCGGCATCGACCGGGCTGCTGTCGGTTGCTGTGGCTGTGGCCTGGGACTTTGCAGCCTCAGAGGTGTTCGTCATTGCCGACCTTTCCGATCATCCGTGTGCGCCTCACCACAGTACTCGTGGCGGCCCGCCATCCCATAGGGCTGCCTTCTCGTATCGTCATCGGGGTGAAGTTCCTGAGCAGGTTCTATATCGACGGGTTCATCCTCGCGATATTCGCGATGGTGGCGGTGGCCAGTATTTTTCCGGCCACCGGGCAGGGCGCTGTCATCACGGACTGGGCGACGAAGATCGCTATCGGCCTGCTCTTCTTTATTTACGGTGCACGGTTGTCGCCCGCCGAAGCGTGGCAGGGCGTCAAACATTGGCGGCTGCATTCGGTGGTTCTTGCCATCACGTTCGTGCTGTTCCCGCTGCTAGGGCTTTCGCTGCGCTTCCTCGCGCCGGACATTATTTCTGACGAGTTGTATGCGGGCATCCTCTATCTGTGCCTGGTTCCCTCGACGGTGCAGTCGTCGATTGCGTTTACCTCGATCGCCCGCGGCAACGTCGCCGGTGCGATCGTGGCGGCGTCGTTCTCGAATATCGTCGGTGTCTTTGTGACCCCGCTCCTTGTTGTGCTGTTGATGACGACGACGGGGGAAGCGCACTTTGATGGCGGCGCTGCTGTCGCCATCGCCTTCCAACTGCTGGTGCCGTTCCTGCTCGGTCAGGCGCTGCGGCCCTGGATCGGCGACTGGCTGCGCCGTCACGCCAAGCCGACAAAGATCGTGGACCGCGGGTCAATCCTGCTGGTGGTCTACGCGGCGTTTAGTGCAGGAATGACCCAGAACATTTGGAGCACCGTCACCGCCGGCCAGATAGTGTTGCTGGTCGTGATCTGTGTGGCGATCCTCGCCGTCGTGATGGCCGCATCAGTGTTTCTGGGCAAGGCGCTGCACTTTTCTCTGGAAGACCGCATCGTCATTGTGTTCGCCGGATCGAAGAAGAGTTTGGCGTCCGGACTACCCATGGCGATGGTGCTCTTCGCTGGCGGGCCCGTCGGGTTGATCGTGCTTCCGCTGATGATTTTCCACCAGATCCAACTGATCGTGTGCGCCGTCATCGCCCAGAAACTCTCGCGGCGCCCGCAATAGTCCGAGCCAGAAAACCACCCACAGACCGCCTGCACACACAGCGACGGGAGGCGCCCACCACGTGGTGGGCGCCTCCCGTAACTGGCTAGAAGTGTGGCGGGTTAGGCCTTCGAGCTGTTGTTGTCCCGGAACTCAAGGCGACGAGCCAACAGTGCTGCCTGCAGCGGACGCAGACCTGATGCGCGAGTGGGATCGAGCCCGGTGAGTTCGGCGATGCGCTTGAGGCGGTAGTCCACCGTGTTGGTGTGCACGTGCAGCTGACGTGCTGTGCGCTGACGGTTGAGGTCGTTGTGCACGTGGACGTCGAGGGTCTTGACCAGGTCCGGGTACTTCTCCAGCGGCTGGAGCAGGTGAACGAGGTGCGAGCGACCAACGCCGGGACGCATCATCTGGTACTCGTACACGAGGTCGCTCATGCGGTAGACGCCAGGCGCCCGGTGCAGCTGACGTGCCAGGTCCAGCAACTCGTGTGCCTGCTCTGAAGCCTGCGGAACATCTTCGGTGTCGGCCCGCACTGCCGAAGCGGTGACGGTGACCTCGGCCGATGCCGTGAGCTTTTCGATGACGCTATCGACATTGCAGTCTTCGTTGGCGTCGGGGATGAGGACGGTGCCGCCCTCGGGGCTCAGGAGCGAGAGAGCTGATCGGCCGTACGCCTTAGCGAGCTCGGCCTGGACGCGACGCAGCTTGCGGCGGGCAGCAACGGCGGGCTGAACGCCGGGGTGCAGCTCATCGGTGTGCTGGTCGAGGTGAAGCGCGAGAACCACATAGGACGAGGCAACTTCGATGCCGCAGTGGCGAGCCATTGCTGAGGTGCTTTGGCCGCTGAGCAGGGCGGTGACGAGTGTGTGTGCAGCGGTGTGGTGTTCGCTGGCAACCACCTTGAGTTCGGCAATGTAGGCCGAGGTGGCGGCCTGGGTGATCTTGTCGAGCATCGAGATGAGGAGTTCGGCGCCATCAGCGAGGTGAGCCATGTCGTACTCTTGCGCGCCGGAAACCACCTGGCGCCAGCCAAGACGGAAACCTTCGTGCAGAACTTCGAGGACGGTTTGCAGCGGGATTCCTTCGCGAGCCCACTGGGCTGAGGCATCGCGGAATCCGACGAGGTCTTCTTCAGTGGGAACCCGTCGCTTGTCGAGCATGTCCATCGCGAGGCGCAGGCAACCCATCGTCACGTTGGTGACGTCGCCCTGTAGTTCTTCCCGGGGAAGCAGTCCACAGGGGATCACATTTGCAGCGAAATGCCCAACGAGATCGTTGGCTAAAGATCGCAGGTTTCCGAACGCGGAGGACGCCGGTGAGCCGGCAACCATGATGATGCCGGTGTCTGGTTCATTGACAATTGTCATAACAGGTCTCCCGAGAATCTCCGTCACGTCTCGGTTTAATAACGCGACTTAAAGTATCACTATAGTGACATAAACGTGACGTCCGCCACTGGTTAGGGCAGATTCTTCTGGGAATCGTCAAAATTCCAGGCCCAGTTACAGCGGACGCCCGGGTGGAAACCTCTTTCAAGGTTCCACCCGGGCGTTGACAGAATGTTGTGAGGTGTAACTAAACGGTGACTAGGAGCCCGAAGATCCGGAGCTGCCGTTACCAACCTCGTTGATGCCGCCGAAGCC
>JAAYXN010000162.1 GCA_012515885.1 Rhodococcus sp. (in: high G+C Gram-positive bacteria) | reverse complement strand
TGGGACCACTTCGGCTGCGGACGCTGCGTCCGCGGCTCCTCGTGGACGGTGCCGCGGACCTTGTCGTCAGACGAGGTAGACAGCGACACCGACGACTCCGATCCAAGCGACCGCAAGTAGTTGCAGAACCCGGTCTCCCAGCGCGATCTCCTCCGGCTCTCCCGCTTCACCGCCATCGACGTCCACGGCGTACCGCAAGATCGCGATCGTGAACGGCACCATCGAGATCGCGTACCAGTTGGTGCCCTTGATTTCGTCCTGCTGGAACGCCCACAGGCCGTAGCAGATCACCACGGCGGTGGCGCTGAGCGTCCACACAAACCGCAGGTAGGTGGTGGTGTAGTACTCCAGCGACTTGCGGATCTTCGCGCCGGTCTGCTGAGCCAACTGAAGCTCGGCGTAGCGCTTACCTGCCGCCATAAACAGCGAACCGAACGCCATGATCAGCAAGAACCACTGCGACAGATCGATCGAGGCGGCCGCGCCACCAGCGATAGCGCGCAGCAAAAAGCCTGAAGAGACGATGCAAATGTCGAGCACCGGTTGATGCTTGAGCCCGAAGCAGTACGCCAACTGCACCACGATGTAGACGACCATCACGAGCGCAAGCTGCCAGTTGGCGATAAACGACAGGCCCACCGAAGCGACAAGCAAACCGGCGGCGATCGCGTAGGCAATGTTGACAGGAAGAACCCCGGCCGCGATGGGCCGGAACCGCTTCGTCGGATGCGCGCGGTCCGCTTCCACATCCATCGCATCGTTGACGAGATAGATGCCGGACGCCGCCATACAGAACACGACGAACGCCAACGCGACCGGCAGCAGAACATCAAGCTGGGTGGCCGTGCCTGCCGCAAGCGGAGCCGCCAACACCAAAACGTTCTTGACCCACTGACGTGGGCGCATCGCCTTAATGATGCCGCTAGCCAGTGTCTTTGGCGGCTGGGTTACCTCAGCCGGTTCCTCACTCATGCGTCTGCACCCTTCCGCCCAGCACGGCTCTTCCCAGCACTACGGCGCTCGCCGCGCGTCACAATCTCTGCTGACGCCGCACCCAACGCGGCCCCAGCAAGAACGTCAGTGGGGTAATGCACGCCCAACACCAGTCGCGAAAGCAGCATCGGCGGCACCAACACCGCAGGCAAGGGTAGCCCGGTCAACCGACCCAACAGCACAGCGGCAGCCGTCGTCGAGGTCGCGTGTGAAGACGGGAAGCTCAGTTTGCTTGGTGTCGACACGTTGATCGCGACGCTCGGATCGTTCGGTCGAGGGCGACGCACAATCCGTTTAATGATGATCGATGCAGCGTGCGCGCCCACAGCACCAACCCCCACACCCAGCCATTGGCGGCGACGACGCTTATCGACCGCAGCACCGATACCGGAGATCGCGATCCAGCCAAGCGCATGCTCACCGAAATGCGACATACCGCGAGCGACTGAGATCGCAGCTGGCTGTGAGCCGACCGTCGCCTGCACGAACTGCAGTGCCCGAACTTCCGGTCCGACAGCGCCCGAAGGCGACGCCACATCCTGCGAATCAGAGGTTGAAGACACGTGCCCACCTCTCCTTACTGGTCAGTTCCGGCGCCGCAGCCTGGTACTCGCGGGCCAGGTCAGGGAATCGACGCAGCAGTTCGCGACGCAACTCCGTGGCCCGTTTGAGTAGTTCCAGAGCCTGCTTGGGATTGCGCTTACGGTAGACGACGCCTCGACCGTCAGCGGTCGTGACCGTCACCCCATCCACCTGTGAGAGCAGATACCAGCGTGCGTCGAGGGTGGGAACGTTGAGCTGAGGACGTTCATGGTGCTCGTCATCGGCGGGGCGCACATTGTGTACCAGGCCCTTGACCAGGCGAGCGATCTTCGCGATCGGGTTGGCGGGTTCGCTGACCGCGCCGATACCCGACCCGGACGCCATCGGCAGCTGCGTCGAAGACGGCAGCACCACCGCGTCCGGGAACTCGCGGCGCATCGCGTGCACGTCACCGAGCGCGGTGCCCAACTGTTCCGCGATGTGATCGGGGCCAGCCAGGAAATCTTCGATCGCCTTGTTTTGGATCGCGACCGTCGAATATTCGAGGCACAGCAGATGCTTCAACGTGGCTTTGACGCTGCTGACCACCACGCCGCGGATGCTGCCTGGGAAGTGCAGCGCCGCAACCACCAGGCGGTTACGCAGATGGAAATACGCCTGCCAGTCGATAGCGTCGTCCTTGTCGGTCCACGCCATATGCCAGATCGCGATACCCGGGACCGTTGCCGTCGGGTAGCCGCCGCGGCGGGCCCGCAACGCGAACTCCCAGTCATCCCATTTAATGAACAGCGGCATGGGCAGCCCGACTTCTTCCGCGCACGCCCGCGGAATCATGCACATCCACCAGCCGTTGCCGTCGACGTCGATGCGTCGGTGCAGGTTCTTCGAGTTATCCCGGTCGCTGAGCGGATACTTCGAGAAGTCGTGGTCGTATTCGGCGTTCGGTGCGCCCGTCCACATGACGGCGCCGCGGTCGATGACCTCACCCATCGTGTGCAGGTGGCTGCGTTCCTGCAGGTTCAGCATCTGGCCGCCGACGAGCATCGGGGTCTTCGCGAACCGTGACATTGCGAGGGCACGCAGGATCGAATCCGGTTCGATCTCAATGTCGTCATCCATGTAGAGGATGTAGGGGCTGTCCGTGTTTTCCAGCGCCTCGTACATGATGCGGCTGTAGCCACCCGAACCACCGAGGTTGGGTTGGTCGTGGATCGCTAGGCGATCCCCAAGCGCTGCCGCAGCTTCCGTGAATCCCGGTTCGTCACGCACCTTGCGGGTGCCCTGATCCGGCATGATCACCGCGTCAATAACACCGAGAACCAGCGGGTCCGAGGCGAGTGCAGCGAGCGCTTTGACCGCGTCGGTGGGGCGGTTAAACGTCGGAATACCAACCGCAACACGGCCCTGGCCGGGCGCCTCAACAGGTGCGTACCAACCGGCGCTTTCCAACACCACCTCCGAATCGGTGGTGATGTCGAACCAGATCCAGCCGCCGTCCTCGAAAGGCCCCAGGTCAACAACAAACTCAAGGTCGATGTCGCCGTCCTCGAATTCGCGGCCCTGCACGTGAATACGGGAACCGTCCGCCTTCGACCGGTACACGTCGACGCGGCAATGCCCGGTAAGTGCCAGGCGCAGGACCACCGACTCCAGCGTCGTCCACCGACGCCAGTAACTGGCCGGGAACGCGTTGAAGTAGCTGCCGAACGACACTTCCGATTCGGCACCAATCGACAGCGACGTCCGCGACAGCGAATGCGCGCGGCGACTATTAGTCCGCGACTCCTCGATATAGAGGGTGCGCACATCAAGCGGCTCACCCGCGCGGGCCAGCAGCACCCGCTGCAGCAGAGCCTTGCCCTGGAACTCGGGGTGCGTGCCCTGATCCGCTTCTTCGCCGGTCAACACATGCCGCCCGCTCACGCGTCGTCTCCGGTAAGGGGCGCACCGGTCTCAAAGTGCGGAGCCAACACGTTGTCGAACATCGACAGTGCACTGGCAATCGCCATATGCATGTCCAGGTACTGGTACGTGCCCAAACGGCCACCAAACAGCACCTTCGACGTCGCGGTTTCTTCCTTCGCGCGGCGGCGGTAACCCGCAAGCTTCTCCCGGTCTTCAGGAGTGTTGATCGGGTAGTACGGCTCATCCTCGTCACCCGCGAAACGAGAGTATTCGCGCATGATGACCGTCTTATCGGACGGGTAGTCCCGCTCGGGGTGGAAGTGCCGGAACTCGTGGATACGGGTGTAGGGGACGTCCGCGTCGTTGTAGTTCATGACCGGGGTGCCCTGGAAGTCGCCGCAGCCGCTGAGGACTTCCGTCTCGAAGTCCAGGGTGCGCCATCCGAGCTTGCCGTCGGCGTAATCGAAGTACAGGTCCAGTGGCCCGGTGTAGACGACCGGCGCGTCCGGGTTCTGTGCCCGAAGCTCGTCGCGGACATCGAACCAGTCCGTGTCCAGACGCACCTCAATGTTTGGGTGCTTGGCCATGTTTTCCAGCCACGCGGTGTACCCGTCGACGGGCAGGCCCTC
>JAAYXN010000161.1 GCA_012515885.1 Rhodococcus sp. (in: high G+C Gram-positive bacteria) | reverse complement strand
GATTTTCACCCGGTTTTCCACGACACGCGAAATTTGTCGAAACTCGGGGGCGACGTTTGTCCGTATCAGTGCAATGATTGGGGCTCCATGCAAGATCTGCTTCGTCGGGGAGATGAAGCGGGACGATTTAGGAGTACTCGGAATGGCGCAGGGAACAGTCAAGTGGTTCAACGCAGAGAAGGGGTTCGGCTTCATCGAGCAGGACGGTGGCGGAGCTGACGTCTTCGTGCACTACTCCGAGATCTCGGGTTCGGGCTTCAAGAGCCTCGACGAGGGTGCACGCGTCGAGTTCGAGATCGGACAGGGGCAGAAGGGGCCGCAGGCTCAGGGCGTCCGCGTCATCTGACTCGACCCACAGTTTCTGTCGGCGGCGTTGCATCGTGAGATGCGGCGCCGTCGTCGTGTAGGTCGTGGTCAGTGGTGGCCCCTGTGCGTTGGGGCACAAACCTGCAGGGGATTGCTGCAGATGGGGTGAGTTTCGGTAACATCTACCCGCGTCGGGGGTCACAGAGATCAGCTTATTTCTGTGGGCAAGCAGGGATCGTGCTCGGGGGATTCTCCCGGGTGGCTTGGAGCGGGTTGATCGTGTCAGTGACAAGGGGAGGAAGCTCTGCTGCGCACAGCCAGCAGCGGCGCAGCAACCAGCGGCAATGGCGTGACCCCAAGCGATATCTGTGGCTGTACGGCCTGGCCATCCCGCTGAGTCCTTTTCTCGCGTGGCTCTTGGTCCACTATCTGCATCTCGGAGTTTTCTGGGCGACCGGCGCCATCATGATCGCCGTCATCTGCCCGCTCGTGGACCGTTTCACGAGACTTGACACCAGTAATCCGCCGGAAGAGGTCATGAAGGATCTCGAGAACGACAGGTATTACCGGCGTTGCACCTATGTGTATCTGCCACTGCAGTACGCGGGACTGGTCTTCGGCTGCTGGTTGTGGGTGTCACAACCGATGGGCTGGGCCGAACGGTTCGCCTTGGCCGCGACACTCGGCATCGTCGGTGGCGTCGGAATCAACGCGGCGCACGAGATGGGCCACAAGCGAACGAAGATCGAACGACGACTCGCGAAGATTGCCCTCGCCCAGTCGTTCTACGGCCATTTCTACGTCGAGCACAATTTCGGTCATCACATCCGTGTCGCGACTCCGGAAGATCCCGCGACCGCACGCTTCGGTGAGAGCTACTGGAAGTTCCTTCCGCGGTCCGTGATGGGAAGCTTGACGTCGGCGTGGAAATACGAGCGCGCGCGACTGGCCCGGCGCGGTGTGTCGACGTGGAATCCGAAACACAACAACGTCCTGAACGCGTGGCTGCTGAGCGCGGCGCTCTACGCCGCCCTCATTGCCGCGTTCGGCTGGCAGATCGCGCCGTGGCTCGTCGTGCAGGCCGTGATGGCGATCATGTTCCTCGAGGGTGCCAACTATCTGGAGCATTACGGGCTGCTGCGCCGCAAGCGGGACGACGGCAAGTATGTGCGGGTGGCACCTGAACACAGCTGGAACAGCAACCACATGTGTTCCAACCTGTTCTTGTACAACCTTCAGCGACACAGTGACCACCACGCCAACCCGATGCGTCGCTACCAGACATTGCGGTCCATGGAGGATGCGCCGCAGCTTCCCGCGGGATACGCCGTCCTGATCATCTTGTCGTTGTTCCCGCCGCTGTGGCGTCGCGTCATCGATCCGAAGCTTCTCGAGCACTACGACTACGATCTGAGTCGTATCAACATGGATCCGGTCAAAGTGGATGCACTGCTTGCGCGGTACGGACAGCCCGGTAATCCTGTAACAGGAAGATGAGTTTGCGATAACGATCGGATCGCGACTCGGGGGAGAGCGCGGGTGGGAGGCTAGTGTCAGCGGATTCGGGACCTGACGGACATCGCGGGGGCAACGCCTCGCTCGACGGTTTCCCTCTCTCCACCGCCCAACGGGGCATCTGGTTCGCGCAGCACCTACTCGGCGATGTGCCGCTGACGATCGCCCAGTACCTCGACGTCCACGGCGAATTCGACCCCGAGATCTTCGCCGACGCAGGCGCAGAAG
>JAAYXN010000160.1 GCA_012515885.1 Rhodococcus sp. (in: high G+C Gram-positive bacteria) | reverse complement strand
TTCACTCGAAACACACCCACCGGTCGCTGTTCCAAGAACGTCACCAGCGCACGTGGGTGCAGCGGCTTCTCCGACTCGAATTCGATTGCCTCGTAACCAGAGTGAAGATGCTCGTGGTCATCGTGGTCGCATGGGTCCGCGAACAGTTGATCAAGGGTCAGTTGCTCACCGGGTTCCGGCTCAGACCTACCCGGATCGAATAGCAGTTGCGGATCGATCCGGCCGTGCGACGTCGCTACGAGGGCTGCGCGGTCATTGAACTCACGCAGCAACACCTGAAGGTCCTCAGCGATCGCAGGCTCAACCTGGTCAAGTTTGTTCAAGACGACCAGGTCTGCCAGACCAACATGCTGCGCCAGTTCGGGATGCTGCTCCAAAGTGGGCCCAAACTGGTCGGCGTCGACGACCGTCACCAGTCCCCCAAAGAAGACATGCGGATTTTCGCTACCGAGGATGAGCCGCACCATGTTGCGTGGCTCGGCAAGCCCGCTCGCTTCCACCACAATCACGTCGATCTCCGACGACGGGTGCGCGAGCCGATCAAGCATCTCGTCCATATCGCTGACGTCGACGGCGCAGCACAGGCAGCCGTTGCTCAGCGACACCATGGAATCAACCTGCCCGGCCACAAGCATCGAATCGATATTGATAGCCCCGAAATCGTTGACGATCACCCCGACGCGTACACCCTGGTTACTACGCAGCAGATGATTGAGCATCGTCGTTTTTCCCGATCCCAAAAATCCGGCAACGACAACGACAGGGATGCGCGTGCGCGCCACGTCGACCTCCAGCCTTGTCCGGGCATCAACTGCTCTCGCTGAGGCGCCTATGTTAGCCCGTCGACGCGAGTGGCAGCTGAGGCGATACCCAGCCAGGTGTGCCGATTTCGCCACCAACACCATCCCACTTTGGGGGCGTTCCGACGCTCTTTGCCGTCGCGGCCAGTGCCGTTACTGATCCAGAGCGCAGGGGTGCGCGAATCGTAGGATCCGTTGGGTTTACGCAGACGCGAGCCGATCGTCATGAAACAGTGGTTGCGGTCCAGTACCGCCGGGTGTTGCAGAACCCAGTAGATGCCTTCAGTGAGCAGCAGTGGGGTGCGCTGTGAACCGGTGATTTCTGGCAGCGCTTCTTCTGGGCTCCAGTTGGAAAAGCTGTCGCCGCGATCGAGACCTTCCACCAGGTAGACGGGCCCGCGCGGGACGTCATCGATGGTTGGTGAAAACTGGTCAACATCGGTCATGTCCTCGACGACGAATCCCTGTTTGTCACCCAAGGCCAGTAGCAGGGCAAGCGCCGAGGCGGGAACCGCGTCAGGGTGAATGGCAAGAAGCGCGTCGGTGCGCTGCGCACCCGCCTGCTGCGCGGCAGTACGCACCGCATCAACAGATAGCCCGACAAGTTCGTGTACCCGTAAATCAATAAGCCGGTTGGCCTGACTTTCTAGTGACGGCAACACTGCCCCGAATTGTTCGGAATTACTGCGCGACAAGGCTTCTCCGATCCTGTATACGGTGAGATCTACCGCACACTTTGCTGACTTAAGTTTGGGAGGCACCCGATTTTGAGTACCGAGACCACATCCGATAGGCCCGCCACTCTCCCGGACGACCACTCCGAACGACAGATTCTTGCTGTGATTGGTATCGGCCGAATCATTTGGGGCGCTACCACCGCATTCGGTTCGGCACGAGTCCACCGTACGCTTGGTTTGGAATACCCCGGTCCAGACAAAGGCGTGTGGATCAAAGCGTTCGGTATCCGCGACATTCTCATCGGCGCCGCCGCACTACATCCCGATAAGAAGATCCGCACCCTCACCCTGCGCGGCGGCATCGTCATGGATCTCTTCGACGTCGGGGTCGCCCTCAACGCCGGGCGTCACAACCTCCCCAAAAACGCGACCCTGATCGGGCTCATCATGGCGGGCGGCACCGCCACCTTCGCCGCTATAGGTCCGGCTGTTTTGCGCAAACTTCGGAGCCGCTAACTGTCCGTGTCCGCCGCGGGAGCCTGCGTCGTGGTGTCAAAATCACGCGAATCAAACCGACTCACGCGGCGGACCATTTCGTTCGTTGACCACGGCCAGCTAAAGCTGTTACGGCCGTTGGCATCGACGAAATAGCTATTGCAGCTCGTCGCCGTATAGGCGGTACCCACCAGCGCTGTTTGCACGTCGCTGACGTAGCTGTGCTGGGCGTCGTGGCGAACATCGATCGTGGCCCAGCCCCGCGTGCGGGCGGCGGTAATGGCGTCAACAACCAGGCGGATCTGCGATTCAGCAACTGTAAACGCCGAGGTATGACCGCTGCCGAGGCTCGGGCCCAAGATGATGAACGCGTTGGGAAAGCCCGCCACCGACGTCCCCAAATAGGCTTCCGGGGATCCGCCCCAGTGTTCGGCCAGCGTCCGTCCGTCGGCGCCGTACACGCGGTCGGCGACGGGCATATCAAGAATGTGAAATCCGGTGCCGAGGATGATGGCGTCGACGTCGGCACGTGACCCGTCAGTACCGATCACGGTGGAGCCTTCGATACGGTCCACCCCTGTGGCATGCACACTCACGTTGGGTTTGGTGAGGGACTGAAGATAGTTGTTCGAGAACAGGATTCGCTTGCACCCCAACAGATACGTGGGAGTCAGTGCGGCACGCAAATCGCGATCGCGCACAACCAGGCGCAGATACGCTTGACCGATCTTCTGCAATCCCAGCATCCACGGGCGCGGCCGGTGAAACGCCGCGCCCACACCCTCCATAGCCACGTATTCAATCTTCGTCACCAAGCGGCTAAAGCCGGGAACGCTACGCGCGAGCCACCGCTGTACCGCAGGAACCGCGTAATCCACCTTCGGCAGCACCCAATGTGCCGTGCGTTGAAAAAGGTGAAGTGCAGCCACTTCCTTCTGGAGGTGCGGCACAAACTGGACGGCGGACGCTCCCGTACCGATGACCGCGACACGCTTACCATCAAGCTCGACGTCATGATTCCAGCGCGCGGAATGCCACACCGGCCCAGGAAATTCCGATAGACCCGGCAGGTCCGGAATCTGCGGTTCGTTCCACGGACCTGCCGCCGCTATAGCAAACCGCGCGGTCATCGTGCCCGCAGTTGTCTCAAGCACCCACTGCGATCCGTCCCACGCCGCGTGGACCACTTCGGTCCCGAAACGCGTGATCGCCGCCAGACCGTATTCGCGGGCGACGTCGTCGATGTACTCAAGGATTTCGCCCTGAGTGCCGTAAATCCGCGACCACTCAGTATAGGGCGCAAAAGAATAGGAATAGAGATTCGACGGCACATCGCACGCACAACCCGGGTAAGTGTTGTCGCGCCACGTTCCACCGAATGCGTGTTCCTTCTCGACAATGAGGACGTCGTCGATGCCCGTTTCGCGCAGCTTGATCGCCGCAGCGATACCGGAAATTCCTGCGCCGATGATGATGACCTCGTGATGAACCATGGCTAGTTTTCCTCGCTGCGATCGAGAGCTGCCGCCACGCGTTTCGGCAGCCAATAGCGCGCGGCCGAAAGCGTGACTTCGCGTCGTGACGAATCCATAAAGTTCGGTCCCATCACCGAAAGTTCACCGTCACCGGGTTCAATGCGGATGACCCGGATGCCTGCGGCACGCAATGCGGCAACCTCACGATCCAGACCTGCCGTCATCTGGCCGCGCAGCAGCCGTTCCACCCGCGCCGCACCGCGCCCAGCTACACCACCGGCCGTCGTCATCGGCGCGATGACAACCACTTCGTCCAGACCGGCGTCCAAAAGTAGATCTGCCGATACCGAAGACACTGCTCCACCGTCCACATAGCGACGGCCAGACACCTCGACAGGCGGAAACCATCCCGGGATAGCCCACGACGCCGCGAGTGCCGTACCAAGATCGACCTGCGGTGCGCCGGGCGAGCCGAAGGCCACCCGGTTACCCGTCCTGGCGTCCGCCGCCACAATCCACGTCGCAGGATGAGAGACCCACCCGCCCGCTCCAGCAAGATCATCACCAAACTGACGCAACCACTGCGCATTGCCGCGGCCCCGCGGAAGCAGACCAGACAGCGCCGAATACGCCGAGCCTCGGCGGATACCGGCGGCAATCATGCCCAAACCTGGAAAAAGTGGCAGCGGAACCGGCGGTATTTTGCCGACGGGAGTGTGGAGGTGACGGGCCAAAACGGGATCGACGGTCGGTGACTGTCCAGCTTTGAGAGCGTCCACCAGATTTTGCGGTGTAAACCCACTTCCCAACGCCGCAACGATCTCAGAACCCGCTGACGTGCCCAACAGCACGTCAGCGGTACGCACATCCCAATTCAACTGCTCTTCGACGACGCGCAGCGCCACCGCCGTCCACGCCAAACCTAAGGCGCCACCGCATCCGATAGCCAACCCACGTCGTTGCGTCATAATTTTCCGAGACTAACAACACAACTGTGCGTGCAGAAGGGCCAAAAGATGGTTCTCGCGGTTTAGGCGATACGCATACCTCGACTCATCGTCGCGACAGGAACTTGGAGCCGACGAGCGGCGGTCACGAAACCCAGTCCGCCAACAAGACCGGTAGCGAGAAGTCCCCAGTACCAGCTGTGGCCGACATACTGATCGCCGCGCCGTTCGTAGTAGGAATCGTCCTCGGTGTAGCTCCGATACATCTTGTTGCACGGATATCCCTCAATCACCGGGCCAGATCGGACTTCAGAAACAATCCGTGCCCCATCCAACACAATGCCGTAATCACCACCTGGGCCACGACTACTGCCTACCGACTGGGCGTCGAAAATCATCAGGAGTGGGTTGGGGGCGAGGAGCCACCACGTGTTCTCTGTGTGATGGAAGTTGCGGGTTTCCATGCGGTCGGTGCACACCGGCCGGTAGTCGGGGTCGTGGGCGGCCTCGTTCCAGTCCCATTCCTCGTGGGCGGTCAGGACTTCGTGTGAGCGTTGCACCGACGGCATGGCCAGGCCGAAAATCGCGGGCAAACCAAGTAGGAAGAAGAACACCGTCGCAATCGTCAACATTGTGGAACCGGTTGGCCGCGAGGTGATCGAAGAAAAGCCCAGCCCCATCGCGCAATAGCAGCCAAGTGCCACGGCAAGAACAACGATGGCGAGGATCGACGAGTGCACTGAATTCGGCGCCGTCGCAATACCCCAAATCAGGTACGGCAAAGAAACGACGATGAAGGTCAAGGAGGCCAGCCACGCTCCAAGGAGCTTGCCAAGTGCCAGTTCCCAGCCGCTGATCGGGGTTGCCTGCACCACTGCGAGTGTGGCGTCGCGCCGGTCACCGTTGATCGATGCCCCACTGAGTGCTGGGGCACCAATCAGGCCGACAAACAGCACAATGAAGAGGACCGTCGTCAGTAGAACCGGCGACCAGTCCTCGTATGAACCGTTGGACGCTGTGGTCACATACAGCGAGCCGAAAACGATCGCGCTCACCAACACGAACAACGCCAGTGCAGTGAATTTCCAGCGGCTCGAACGCACACGTTGACGCAGTTCCAGCACCGTAATAACGCGGACATTAGTGAAGTTCATGGTTAGGTCCTATCCGCATGCAATTCGAGGTATGCCTGCTCCAAGCCAGTCGAGACGCGCGTGAACTCTGCGACGCGCTGACCGGCGGCGATCAGTTTCGCCAGGTAGTCCGCCGCCGCGTCGTCGTCTTCCAACGCAATGGTGTCGGCTTGCGATTCCGGTTGGCCCACCAAGCGCACTTGCCAGGTTGTTGTCGACGCTCCGGGCGTCTTGGTGCGGCCGTCGACCATGAGGACAACGTCATCGACCATTTCGGCGAGTTCGGTGAGGATGTGCGAGGACACGAGAACTGCTGCCCCGTTGTCGGCGACAGCACGAAGTTGATCGCGTAGTTCGATACGTGAGCGCGGGTCCATTCCGGAGGCGGGCTCATCGAGCAGGAGGAAGCGGGGTCGGTTCACCAGTGCCCGCGCGAGTCCCAGTCGCTGCTTCTGCCCTCGGGAGAGTTCACTGGCGGGCCGGTTGCGGTACTCACTCAGGTGGACCATGGCGAGGAGTTCGTCGGCGCGGGCCGCCGCCTCGGCCGACGATTGCCCGTAGAGCTGGGCG
>JAAYXN010000014.1 GCA_012515885.1 Rhodococcus sp. (in: high G+C Gram-positive bacteria) | reverse complement strand
TGAAGACGGTCGTGCTGACGGCCCCACGTTGTTGTTGGTGCACGGCTGGCCCGACACTCACGAGCTGTGGAATTCAGTAATACCTCAGCTCACGCCTCATTTTCGGGTGATCACCTACGACAATCGCGGCGCCGGTCAGAGCACCATTCCCGGAGACGTCGCGAGCTATCGTCTCGGCACGCTCGCCGACGACGTGTTCGCCGTCATCGACGAGATAAGTCCGCACACGCCTGTTCATGTCGTAGGCCACGACTGGGGTTCAGTGCAGCTGTGGGAAGCAGTGTGTGAAACGGGCGCGCAGCAACGCATAGCGTCCTTTACCTCGATTTCCGGTCCCAACCTCGACCACCTCGCCGCGTGGATGCGCCGCAGCGTGCGTCAACGCCGATTCCGTGGACCATTGGCGCAAGCAGTGGCGTCGGCCTACACCGTAATTTTCCAGATTCCAGGCGTGGCAGTGTTGCCGCTGCGCTGGGGATTCTCCAAGCACTGGCCGAGGTTTTTGAAGGCATTCGATCGGCTCGATCCCGAGTGCGTCGTCGTGTCCCCCACGATCGCCTCGGACATGGTGCACGGGTTGAAGCTGTATCGAGCAAATATCCGTCGGCACCTTCTGCATCCGCGCGAACGGTTCACCGAGGTGCCGGTGCAGTTAGTTCTTAACCGCCGCGACCCAGCGGTGCGGCCCGTTGGATACGAGGACGCCGAACGCTGGGCCACCGATCTTCGTCGGACCAGCATTAACGCTGGACATTGGTCGCCGTTCTCGCATCCTGACGAGGTTGCGCACGCGGTAACAAAGTTCGCCCACGACATCGCCCGACGGTCGGTTTCTGTAACCGGGGACGCGGTCCCACCCGAGACGCGCCGAAAAAATCCGTCTGCGGGCTAAATAGGGGTGTCGAAGGGTGGTGTCGTACCACTCTGCGAGGATGCATCTACCGGTAAGATGGCCGGGTAACTAGCGGCGATACTCCCGATCCGGTGCCGGGGGCTCTATATGAGCCCGGCCTGGTCGTGTCGGGGACGGACGGAGAAGGAGAGCTACCGAACCGTGGCTGCCCAGAAGTCAGACAAGAGCTCAGATAAGAGTGCCGGATACGGCGCGTCGTCGATCACGGTGCTGGAAGGCCTTGAGGCCGTCCGCAAGCGTCCCGGCATGTACATCGGGTCAACTGGTGAGCGCGGTTTGCACCACCTGATCTGGGAGGTTGTGGATAACTCCGTCGATGAAGCCATGGCTGGCTATGCCTCCGAGGTCGGTGTCACCCTTCTCGCCGACGGCGGTGTTCAGGTCGTTGATGACGGCCGCGGCATCCCCGTTGCTATGCACGCTTCCGGTGTTCCCACCGTCGAGGTCGTGCTGACGCAGCTGCACGCGGGCGGCAAGTTCGACTCCGATTCATACGCGGTCTCTGGTGGTCTGCACGGCGTCGGTATTTCCGTGGTCAACGCGCTCTCGACCAAACTGGAAGTAGAGATCAAGCGCGACGGTTACACGTGGTTCCAGACGTATCTCAACTCGGTTCCCGGCGAACTCATTCAGGGCGAAGCCACCGAAGAGACCGGTACTACGGTCCGTTTCTGGGCAGATCCAGAAATTTTTGAGACCACCCAGTACAACTTTGAAACTGTCGCTCGGCGTTTGCAGGAGATGGCGTTCCTCAACAAGGGGCTCACCATCAAGCTCGACGACGAGCGCGTCGCAGAAACTGAAGTCACGGACGAAGTGGTCAGCGAGGTCGCTGATGCCCCCAAGTCTGCTGAAGAAGGCGGCGGCGAGCCCGAATCACCGGCCGCTACCCCCAAGATTAAGAGCCGGGTCTACCACTACCCGGGTGGTCTTGAGGACTACGTCCAGCACATCAACCGCACCAAGCATGCGATTCACAACTCTGTCGTCGGCTTTACCGCCAAGGGCACCGGCCACGAGCTTGAGGTGGCGATGCAGTGGAACAACGGCTATTCCGAATCTGTCCACACCTTTGCTAACACCATCAACACCCACGAGGGTGGCACGCACGAAGAAGGCTTCCGCGCTGCGCTGACCAACGTCGTCAAGCGCTACGCCAAAGAAAAGAAGCTGGTCAAAGAAAAAGATGCAGAGCTGACCGGTGACGATATTCGGGAAGGTCTTGCCGCGATCATTTCGGTCAAGGTCGGCGATCCGCAGTTTGAGGGTCAGACCAAGACCAAGCTCGGCAACACTGAGGTCAAGTCTTTTGTGCAGAAGGCGTGCGGCGAGCACCTGAGCCACTGGTTCGAATCCAACCCCGCTGACGCCAAGACCATCGTGCAAAAGGCAGTGTCGTCCGCGCAGGCCCGCACCGCTGCCCGCAAGGCACGTGAGCTGGTGCGTCGTAAGAGCGCCACCGACCTCGGTGGTCTGCCCGGCAAGCTCGCTGACTGCCGCTCGAAAGACCCGAGCAAGTCGGAGATTTACATCGTGGAGGGCGACTCCGCTGGTGGCTCAGCCAAATCGGGCCGCGACTCGATGTACCAGGCGATCTTGCCGCTGCGCGGAAAGATCATCAACGTCGAGAAGGCACGCATCGACCGTGTCCTAAAGAACAACGAGGTCCAGGCCATTATTACGGCCTTCGGTACCGGTATTCACGATGAGTTCGACATCGCGAAGCTGCGGTATCACAAGATCGTCCTCATGGCCGACGCCGACGTGGACGGCCAGCACATTTCGACGCTGCTGATGACGCTGCTGTTCCGCTTCATGCGTCCGCTCATTGAGAACGGCCACGTGTATTTGGCGCAGCCACCGCTGTACAAGCTCAAGTGGCAGCGCGGCTCCGATCCCGAGTTCGCGTACTCCGACCGTGAGCGCGACGGCCTGCTCGAAGCCGGTCTGGCCGCAGGCAAGAAGATCAACAAGGACGACGGCATCCAGCGCTACAAGGGTCTTGGCGAAATGAACGCCAAGGAACTGTGGGAGACCACGATGGATCCGACGGTCCGTGTGCTGCGTCAGGTCACACTCGATGATGCTGCTGCCGCTGACGAACTTTTCAGCGTCCTGATGGGCGAGGACGTCGAGGCACGTCGTAGCTTCATCACGCGCAACGCGAAAGACGTCCGCTTCCTGGACGTGTAGGGTTTGCGCGCCAGGTCACAGCGCCGCGGAGCGGTCGCTATGGCTATGGCCGTGAATGTTTGATTTAGTTGTGGCAAGCGATGCCGGTTCCCCCGCGCGACGAGCGGGGGAACCGGCATCGCTTTGCTTAGAACAGCGAGTGAAAATGTCGACGTAGCTGAGGCGTCGGTTCCGAAATCGTCGTTCGCTGACGCAGCGGGATTTCGGTACGCTCGTGACTTCTGAGCAGGTTGAGTTTGGTGTGCTGCGAGTTAACCAGCGAATAACGGTTCGGTCTCGAGGTGTGCTACAACTCTCTTTAGGCAACTGTGTGTAGCCGTCACAGGATTAGGCACGTTGTTTGGTGCGGGTAGTTTTATAACGCACCATCGAAGTACCGGGATCGATCAACTGATCGGGATTGGCTCTGTCGGGGGGTGCAACCCCGGCGCGAGCCGCGTACACGCGCGGGAGCGCCGGTTGGCGGACAACGACATGTGGAAGGGGAGCGTGGGATGGACGAGTATTCGCCACCCCGGGCGAAGTTCTGGGATATCGAAGGCTGGAGCCTGCGGCGGAAGGTTACCGCGGTACTGGCCGTCCCGGTCACTGTCGCCATGCTCCTGGGCGGTTTGCGTGTGGGTGCAGAACTCAACAACGCCGTCCAGTACACGGCAGCAGCAAACCAGGCCAGCGGCATTCCCACCATGGTGGCGCTCGAAGCGTCGATGGGTACCTTGACCGCTGGTGTGGCCTCAGGAACGGCGCTACCGGAAGACCGCAAGGTTGTTGACGACTTGGTCGCCGCCGTCGCCGATGAGGCGCGCAACCCCGAGCTCAGCCGCGAAGTTTCTTCGTCCATAAACAAGTCGCTGGCAGACACTCGCTCGCTGCTGGAACTGATGGACTCGGGCGGCGTGCCGTCCGAAACCCTCGCTGACCTCCAGCGCGCTCTCGCTGCACAGTTCCTCTCGACCACCGAACTGATCCTCGGCCCGGTCCAGGACCCCGAAGTCAGCGAAATGTCGCTGCAGCTGATGACGGCGTGGCAGGCCCAGCGTCGACTGTTCGACCAGGCTATGGCCATGGTCTCTCTCATGGAGCTTTACGCCACTCCTGAAGGCCGCACCATGGCTCGTACGGGCAATATCCCGATGAACGACATGGTGTTCGGCACCGGTTCCGAGTTCGGCCTCGTCGAACTGCTGCATCGGTACTACGACGACGATGACGAGAACATCGCCACGCTGCGCAACAACATCACCGAACGACTTCGGATGATCGATGACGGCGTCGAAGATGCGCGCGACGGCGGCATGCTCCCCGTCCTGCAGCTGCGTTCCTCACTGATCGGCAGTAAGAACCTCTACCAGACGCTGACCGTGGAATCCGCGACCAGCATCACCGACACCGTCACCACGAAGGCAGCAGACGGTCGTGCCGCTGCCCTGCGTGACATGGGTCTGGTCATGGGCACCTTGATCGCCGCTCTCGTGCTGGCGCTGCTGGTGTCCCGCTCGCTGATCGGCCCCGTTCGTAAGCTCCGTTACGGCGCGTTGAAAGCTGCTCGACGCGATCTGCCTCAAGCGATTGAGAAGATCAAGTCCAGTGACGACCCCCGCGACCTGTCGTTTGAGCCGGTTCCCGTCACCACCGACGAAGAAATCGGCCAGCTCGCCCGCGCCGTCGACGACATGCACGGTCAGGCCCTCAAGCTCGCTGGCGAGCAGGCGCAGCTGCGCCTGCAGATCAGCGACATGTTCGAGACCCTCGCCCGTCGCAGTAAGTCGCTCGTCGACCAGCAGCTCGGTGTGATCGAAAAGCTTGAGTTCGAGGAGAAAGACCCGAAGCGGCTCGAAAGCCTCTTCCGTCTCGACCACCTTGCCGCACGTATGCGTCGTAACGGTGAGAACCTGCTGGTCCTCGCCGGTACCCGGGTCCGTCGTAACCAGTCCGGCGCTGTTCCGCTTGGTGACGTCCTGCGTGCCGCGATCTCTGAGGTTGAGGACTACCAGCGCGTTCAGCTTGGTGCGACCCCTGAGGGCGCGCTCAGCGGTGGCGCTGCCACGGACATCGTTCACCTGCTTGCTGAGCTGATCGACAACGCGCTGCGTGCTTCCCCGCCCGGCTCCCCAGTCACGTTTGGTTTCGCGCGCGCCGTCGACGGCGGTGTTCTCCTTGAGATCGCGGACCGCGGTATCGGTGTGCCGTCGGATGAGCTCACCGAAATCAACGAACGCCTCGCATCCGGTGGTGAGGTTGGTCCCGAGACCGCCCGTCACATGGGTCTGTTCGTGGTTAGTCGCCTGGCTCAGCGTCACGGTTTGACGGTGCGTATGCGCGCAACGTTCGACACTGCCCGCAACCCCGGCGTCACCGTCAGCATCCATCTGCCGACGTCGTTGATCGTGTCGCAGAGCGGTCGATTCGACACCGGGCAGATGCCGGCGGTTCCGTCGACAGCGTCCGCGCCGATCGCACCGCTGCCGAGCACCCCGTCGGGTGCTACGGTCACTGAACGCCCGGCGTTGCCGCCGCGGGAAGTGCCACGCTCCGATGATCAGCCGGCACCGCTGCCGCGGCGCCAGGCCGGTCAGGCGCTCAGTGAAAGCCCAGATGAGCTGCCTGCCCGCATCAACGGTCATGCTCCGGCTCCGGCACCGAGCGAAACTGCAGCTGGTCTGCCGCGCCGTACCCCCGGCGCCAGCGGTATCACCAACGATGCCGGTCACGTGTTGCCGCCGCACCCCGCTGGTGCGCCGCAGGCACCCGCTGGAAACAACGGTTCAGGCGGATTGCCGCCGCGCCCGCCGCGCGCTGGCGACCCCCGGCCCGAGCCTGTCGGATTGGATCCGGTTGTCGGCAACGAGCCTGATCCGATGAGCACGGCCTGGCCCAGCGCACCTTCAGGTGGAGGCAGCAGCCTCGCACCCAACGGTGATGCGGGTAGCGAAGACGGTCCCCGGACCCGCCATCGTTACCGTGACCCGGCGAAAACGGCCTCGTTCTTCCGTCCCCGTGTCGGAGAGGCGCCCGGAGCGTCGCAGCCGCCTGCGCCGCGGCCACCGTCAGCGCAGCCTGCCGCTCCCGAACAGCCAGCTCAGCAACAGCCAGCTCAGCAACCGTCGACGCCGCAGCGTCAGCCGCAGCCAGCGGCCGTCCAGCCGCCGTCACCGTCGCAGGCCTACCGCCCAGACCCGATCGAAGACACGGGAACCCCGATCTTCGACCAGATGGTCTCGGAGTGGCTACGCGATCCCACCAAGGATGGTCCGCCACCACAATCGTGGGAGACCCCTGCTGACGCAGGCTGGTCTGCCGTCGAAAAGGTGCGGGCAACTCCTGCAGAAATTGATCCGGAGCTGGGGCTGCCAAAGCGCCGTCCCGGTGAGAGGCTACTTCCAGGCACCGTTGAAGGCGCCCAGACTGGAACGCTCCGCAGGGCCCGCGACCCCGAAGCAATCCGGGCGAAACTCAGTAGCCACCAACGGGGCGTCCGCAGTGGACGTGCTCGTTCGAACACCGACACCCCCAGTACCGAAGGAGAATGATGAATCCAGCGCCCGCTTCCGAGACGCGTCCGCTTGACTGGCTGGTTTCCAACTTCGTCACCGACGTGGCGGGGGTGTCGCATGCGGTCCTCGTATCCGCAGACGGTCTCCTCATGGCCGCCAGCGCCCACCTTCCCCTTGACCGTGCCGAGCAGCTCGCTGCCGTCACGTCAGGTTTGGCCAGCCTCTCGGCTGGTGTTTCTCGACTGTTCGAAGGCGGCGGAGTGCTGCAGTCGGTAGTTGAGATGCAGTACGGCTACCTCCTGTTGATGAGTGTTGGCGACGGTTCCTACCTCGCCACCCTTACTGATGCTGAGTGCGATATCGGCCAGGTCGGCTACGAAATGGCCATCCTCGTTGATCGTGTTGGTGCTTCCGTTCAGGCCACCGCTCGTACCCAGCAGGGATCCTGACGGCTGCCATGATTGCTGAAGACGATTACGTGGAGCATGACTCGTCACCGAGTATCGTGCGCCCGTATTCATTGACGTCCGGGCGTACTCGACCGGCCGTTGAGCTTGCACTCGAGGCACTGATCCAGGCACTGCCACATTCAGAAGATCGGCAGTGGGAGCTAGACGACGTCAACACCGCGATCGTCACGCTCTGTCAGCATTCGCCGTCGGTGGCCGAGATCGCCGCCCGCCTTTCGTTGCCACTTGGTGTGGCGCGAGTTCTGGTGGCCGATCTTGTGGAATCAGGTCACCTGCAGATTCTCGCGACACTCAAGGAAGACTCCACAGATTCGGAACGTCGCGAACTGATCGAAAGGGTCCTCAGTGGACTTCGTCAAATCTGATCCCGGAAAGCGCGTCACGTCGGCGAAGATCGTCATCGCCGGTGGGTTTGGCGTGGGTAAGACCACGCTCGTTGGCGCCGTCTCCGAAATTGTTCCGTTGCGCACTGAGGCACTGGTGACCAACGCCAGTGAGGGCGTCGACAGTCTCGCTGCCACGCCGCAGAAAGAGACCACCACTGTGGCGATGGACTTCGGTCGCATCTCGCTGGCAGAGGACCTCGTTCTGTACCTGTTTGGTACTCCGGGCCAGCATCGTTTCTGGTTCATGTGGGACGACCTGATCAAGGGTGCGATTGGCGCCATCGTCTTGATCGACACCCGTCGTCTCGACGAGTGCTTTGCTGCCGTCGACTTCTTTGAGGCTCGCCACCTGCCGTTCATTGTGGCGATCAACCAGTTCGACGGTGCTCCCGTTTACCCGGCCGACGATATTCGTGCGGCACTGGCGATTTCCCCTGAGGTTCCGATCATTCCGATCGACGCCCGGGATCGGGAATCCGCGAAGGGCGCACTGGTGACGGTCACCGAGTACGCGTTGTCCAAGCTGCAGTCGACCATCTCCTGAGGTAACACCATGTTCTCCGACCGGTTCATTTTCTTGTCCCCGAATGTCAACGTCATGGCGATGGGGCCGTGGGCGATAATTATTGCTGCGTCTGCGTCGTTCCTCGGTGTCGCTGTGGCGGTGGCAGGTGTGAACAAAGCGGTGAACACTCGGTCGGCGCGGACTCGCATTGTGTGGTTGAGCTGGTCGTCGATCTCGTTTGGTTTGGTCGGATCGATGGGTCCAACCTGCCTTGCCCTCGTGGGATTTGAAGTTGATGGCAGCCGGGTGCGTTTCGATCCGGTGTGGTTGACGGCAGCAGCTGTGGTGTCGGTGGTGGGATCAGCGTTAGCGTTCGCTGCCCTTGCACCGGGAACTCGACGCAGCCAACACATTTCGAACTCGCCGCGATGGGGTCAGCTGTCGCTGTCAGTGTCGCTGCTGGCGGCAACTCTGATCGGTGTGCACCTGTTGATCGTGCAGTCGATTCAGGTGCAAGGCAAGGTGTACATGCTGATTCCGGCGACCGCGTTGGCGCTGGTGCTGGCGATTGTTGCGGCATTCGCCACGATCCTCGCGGCGCAGCTCCTCGACACCCGTTCACGTCGTCTGCTGGCTTCGGTCGGTATTACGGTGGCGCTCGCGAGCATCTATTTCTGCGGCATTTTGGGTATCGATGTGGTCGTCAACCCTGCGGCAAGCGTGCCGGAAGGTTTTGAGATGTTCGCCATCGCACTGCCCGGTTACGCGGTGTTGGTGCTGCTCATGGCACTGCCGATCACGTCGCTGCTGATGGCACCGGACCGCGTTTCCGCTGAACTTGAAGCAGAAGCCGACGAGCTTGCTAACGAGTCGGCACACCTGGAAAAGGTCGGTAGCTAGCCCCAAAACCTGCCGATCGTGGCAGGTCCGTGATCTTCTTCTCCGCGTCATTGCGCTCTCTGCTGACCTGCACCTATAGACTCTGGTGGTTGCGCGATGTTGTTGCCCGATCAGTAGTGCGGGCGAGGGCATCAAGCCGAGGAGAAGAAGGAGCTCATGACTGACACCACGTTGCCTCCAGAGGGGCCGGGGCACGATCGCGTCGAGCCTGTGGACATTCAGCAGGAGATGCAGAGCAGCTACATCGATTACGCGATGAGCGTCATCGTTGGCCGTGCTCTTCCTGATGTTCGCGATGGCCTCAAGCCGGTACACCGCCGCGTCCTGTACGCGATGTACGACAACGGGTTCCGGCCGGATCGTGGCTACGTCAAGTCTGCCCGCGCTGTCGCCGAAACAATGGGTAACTACCACCCGCACGGCGACTCCTCGATTTACGACACCTTGGTGCGTTTGGCGCAGCCATGGTCGATGCGTTACCCACTTGTCGACGGCCAGGGCAACTTTGGTTCCCGCGGCAACGACGGTGCGGCCGCGATGCGTTACACCGAGTGCCGTCTCACGCCGCTCGCGATGGAGATGCTGCGCGAGATCGACCACGAGACAGTCAATTTCCAGCCGAACTACGACGGCCGTACCCAAGAACCCACAGTTCTCCCCAGCCGTATCCCCAACCTGTTGATTAATGGTTCCGGCGGTATTGCCGTCGGTATGGCCACCAACATTCCGCCGCACAATCTGGGTGAGGTGGCTGAGGCAATCTACTGGGCGCTCGATAACTATGAAGCGGACGAGGAAAGCACTCTCGCCGCGTGCATGGAGCGAGTCAAGGGCCCAGATTTCCCGACGCACGGGCTCATCGTTGGTGGTCAGGGCATTCAGGATGCATACACCACGGGTCGCGGTTCGATCCGTATGCGCGGTGTCGTCGAGATCGAGGAAGACGCCAAGGGCCGCACCACGATCGTCATCACCGAGCTGCCGTACCAGGTCAACCCGGACAACCTGATCACCTCGATCGCTGAGCAGGTACGTGACGGCAAGATCAGCGGCATCTCCGATATTCACGACGAATCGTCGGATCGTGCCGGTATGCGCATCGTCATCACCGTCAAGCGTGATGCGATCGCGAAGGTTGTTCTCAACAACCTGTACAAGCACACCCAGCTGCAAACCAGCTTCGGCGCCAACATGCTCTCGATCGTCGAC
>JAAYXN010000159.1 GCA_012515885.1 Rhodococcus sp. (in: high G+C Gram-positive bacteria) | reverse complement strand
GTCATGAGCCATACCAGGGCAAACGTCCACACCGTGTACTGCGGCACAACCAATAGTGCTGATGCAGCGTGAATACGTGCCAGCGACGACGTCCGTCGATAGGGATTGGCTAGTAGTGCAGTGCCTTCTGCAGATGTGCGGCTTGGTCGTGGGGGATTACGCACACCGAATCCACATGCCGCGGCGGCGATGGCACACATGATTGTGGGCACGGCGAGCGCGGCGCCAATGCCGTAGGTGCCTGCCAATGCGGGCATGGTGAGTGCCGTGATCGCGATACCCAGCGGAATCGACATTTGGCGGATCCCCATGGCAAGCCCACGCCTTTGCGGTGGGAACCAGCCGACGACTACCCGGCCACTGGCGGCATTGGCAGATGCGGCTGCTGCGCCGCCCAGGAAGAGAAAAAGCCACAGCACCGGCAGTGATTGGGTGAGTGCTGCGCAGGCGCCCGCGACCGCAGTCGCGATCATGCCGAGGGTGAGTACGAGCCGCTCACCGTAGCGATCAGCGGTCGCGCCCCACGCGATCATGGTGAAGACAACACCGAGCGTGGGAGCGGCGACGATAACGCCGCTGCGGGTGAGGTCCAGGCCACGATCGTCGCGGAGTGTCGGAATGAGGAAGGCCACGCCGTTGACGAACGCCGCCTGAGACGTTTGAGCGAACATGCCCAGAACGAGCATGGACCAGCGCCTCGCGTTGCTGATTTCTTCTGACGCGGCCCCATCCATATGCGCTACCAATCTTGATATATGGGATATATGTCCCGAATAATGGATACAGGTGCAGTCTATACCCGTCGTCCCCGCCTCTTCAGTCCCGGGTCTGCAGTCAGCGATAGACTCGAAGAATGCGTCTTGGTCGAGTAGCGAGTCCTGATGGTGTTGCGTTCGTGAGTATCGAGGGGGAAACCGATCTCACCGCTAAAGAGATCGCAGAACACCCGTTCGGTACACCCACCTTCACCGGACGCAGCTGGCCGCTCGCCGATGTGCGGCTCCTTGCGCCGATTCTGGCAACCAAGATCATCGCTGTCGGCAAAAACTATGCGGCACACGCAGCCGAAATGGGGGGAGAGGCACCGGAAGATCCCGTCATCTTCCTTAAGCCGTCGACGTCGATTATCGGCCCTGGCGCCGCGATCATGACTCCGAAAAGTTCCGCCGAAGTGCACTACGAGGGTGAGCTTGCTGTCGTCATCGGCCGTCCGTGCAAAGACGTCCCCGCAGCGAAAGCATTCGATGTAGTTCTCGGATACACCGTCGCCAACGACGTGACGGCCCGCGATCAACAGCGCCACGACGGGCAGTGGACACGTGCCAAAGGCTACGACACCTTCTGCCCTCTCGGTCCGTGGATCGAGACGAACCTTGACCCTTCCGACCTTGACATCACCACTGAGGTCGATGGAGAGAAGAGGCAGAGCAGCAACACTTCTCTTCTCCTGCACGACATTCCCAAGATCATCGAGTGGGTCTCGTCCGTGATGACGCTGCTCCCCGGCGACGTGATTCTCACCGGCACTCCTGAGGGCGTCGGACCGATCGTCGACGGGCAGAGCGTGTCGGTCACCGTCTCAGGGATCGGAACCCTCACCAACCCCGTGGCTGCGAAAGGGTAGTTCCTCACCACGCCTATCTCACCGGTCAGGGGGGAGCGGGACTCGGTAGCCGACTAACCTATAGGGGACCGTTTGCTGCCGACTTGAGTGAGCCATGACCACAAGCGAAGTTCGTGTCCGTTTCTGCCCATCGCCGACCGGAACCCCGCACGTCGGATTGATCCGCACCGCGCTGTTCAACTGGGTATTTGCCCGTCACCACGGCGGGCAGTTCGTGTTCCGCATCGAGGACACCGACGCCGCCCGTGACAGCGAGGAGTCCTACCAGGCGCTGCTTGATGCGCTGCGTTGGCTGGGCCTGAACTGGGACGAAGGGCCGGAGGTCGGCGGACCGCACGCGCCCTACCGTCAGTCACAGCGCCGGGACATGCACCTTGAGGTTGTCGCGAAGCTCGTGGAGGCCGGGGAAGCGTACGAATCTTTCTCGACTCCTGAAGAAGTGGAGGCGCGTCACCGCGCCGCGGGTCGCGACCCGAAACTCGGTTACGACAACTTTGACCGCGACCTCACCGCCGAGCAGCGTCAGGCGTACCTCAATGAGGGACGAGGGCCGGTCGTCCGTTTGCGGATGCCCGATCACGACCTCACGTGGAACGACTTGGTGCGCGGTGAAACCACGTTTAAGGCAGGAACGGTGCCCGATTTCGCGTTGACGCGCGGCAACGGCGTTCCCCTGTACACGCTGGTTAATCCCGTGGACGACGCAACGATGAAAATCACCCATGTGCTGCGCGGTGAGGACCTATTGTCGTCCACTCCGCGCCAGCTGGCGCTTTACGAGGCGTTGAAGCGGATTGGCGTCGCTGATCTCACCCCCGAATTCGGGCACCTGCCGTTCGTGATGGGGCAGGGCAACAAGAAACTCTCCAAGCGTGACCCCGAGGCGGACCTGTTCATTCACCGCACACGAGGATTCATCCCAGAGGGCCTGCTCAACTACCTGGCTCTGCTCGGTTGGGGACTTTCCGAAGACCGCGACGTCTTCTCACTCGACGAGATGGTCGCCGCCTTCGATATCGCGAAGGTCAACTCCAACCCCGCTCGGTTCGATCAGAAGAAGGCCGACGCGATCAACGCTGAGCACATTCGACTGCTCGGGGCTGAAGACTTCGTGGCGCGGCTGCGGGCGTACCTCACCGAGTACCACGGGCTAGGGGACGTCGACGACCAGGTCTTCGCCACGGCGGCTGACCTCGTTCAGACACGTATCGTCGTCCTTGCTGACGCGTGGGACCTGCTGAAGTTCCTTTTTGTACCGGAAAGCGAATTCGCTATCGACCCGGCTGCGGCAGCAAAGAACCTCGGCAGCGATGCTGCTCCGGTGCTCGACGCGGCAATTGCGGCGCTTGAGGGAGTTTCTACGTGGGACGCTGAATCAATTGAAGCGGCGCTCAAGTCGTCATTGATTGATGACCTTGGTCTCAAACCGCGTAAAGCATTTGCGCCAGTTCGCGTGGGAATTACCGGTTCGCACATCAGCCCGCCGCTGTACGAATCGATGGAGCTGCTTGGGCGAGAAACGTCGCTGGCACGTTTGCATAGTGCGCGGGCGGTCACTCCAGCGGAGTAAAGCGTCCTTCTGATGGCTGGCAGCATCGCTCGCGATGCGGTGCCAGCATCAGAATCGGGCCGAAGGGGAGTCTGAAAACAGCCTCTGACCATAC
>JAAYXN010000158.1 GCA_012515885.1 Rhodococcus sp. (in: high G+C Gram-positive bacteria) | reverse complement strand
GTGTTTGTGCCAGCAGGTTGCGATGGCTAAGCACGCAGCCTTTAGCGCGCCCGGTCGTACCGGAGGTGTACATCAGAGAGGCCAAATCGTCTGCGGTTAATTCGACTACGCGTCGAAACATCTCCGAATCCGGGATAGCGCCGCCCTCGGCGATCAACGTTCCCACCGCGTCGGCGTCAATAGTCAACACTCGTAGGTCTGTACGAGGGCGCTGCGATAGACAACGTGCCGCGTTCTCATCAGTTTCGACGATCGCGACTACCGCACCAGAGTCTTCTAGCACCCACTGGACGTGCTCTGGCGACGCTAAGTGGTTGATCGGGACAGATACTCCGCCGCACGCGAGGATCGCGAAATCCAGCAGGGACCACTCGAATCGCGTCGATGACATCAGCGCCACTCGGTCGCCGGGTGTCACCCCTGCAACTATCAAGCCCTTGGCCACACCCGTCACCAGTGCCGCGAAATCTGCGGCGGTCACGTCTACCCACCCAGTCGGTTCCGCGCGGCGAAATACCACCAGATCAGGGGTGGACTCGGCGTGAGCAAATACTGACAGCGCCATGTTCTCGTGGTGGGCGACCGCCGCCGTAGCTGAGCGCGCGTATACACGCATCCGAACCCCCGATCCGTGTCCCGGATGCACCGGGGCACTTGCCGTTCCCAGTGATAAGGCACCTTCAGCGGCAAGCCACCTTCGGTATCGCCGTGACGTCGGACGCTGTTTTGTACCCGTCTTGCTGCGCATATCCTGCTACGAACCTGCATCAACGCGAGGTCAGTCCAGCGTGATGGAAGGTCACAATTCAGCAAACAAGGACAGCCTGCGCTACCGCCACACGTCCCGCCGATCGCTGATCGATCAATCGTTATCTTGTCAATCGTTTAGTGACTAATAACTCACTATCGGTGTCGGCGTGGCCACCGTGTGAACGTGCCCATGATCGCTACCGTGTCGTGGATGACCGCCTTCGTAGATCTGCGCCAGCGCATGGTGCTACCTGATCGCTCGGCGGACGATTTGCGTGCGCTTCTTAAAGAGAAGTCCTGGACGCTTCCCGAGTGGTTTTCCAGCGCAGCCCCTTTCCACGCACCTGACCACCTGGTACCGGACGTCCTTGACTTGGCCATCGCTTACCCCAGCTACCGGGAAGAGTTGCTGAACCTCGCTGGCGATTACGGACAGCAGCTTGCCCACAGCAGCCCCCAGTGGTCGTCTCTACGCCGCTTTCAGCACGCAGGCAGCTGGACTTCACTTGCAGGCACCGACCGCCTCCAGTGGCTGCGGGATCGACGCCGCACGCGACCCGCTGAGGCGGTCGCTCAGGTTGCCCGCACCTGGTCTGTTGAGACAAGCAGGGATCGAGCCGATTTCCTGGGTGCATTCACTGATGGGCTCGGCAATCACGATATTGCGCTCCTCGAACGTGCACTCGACGACGACAGCAGTGATGTCAGATTGGCTGCCGTCCAGTTGCTGCGACGGCTGCCTGCCTCACCGTTTGCCGCACGCATGGCAGCCCGATCACGTGCCTGGATTCGTCTGGAACCCAAGCCCATTCGCCCACGGCTCGTCGTCAATCTGCCCGGCTCGCTTGACCGTTCGGCTCGGCGCGACGGTATCGAAAACGTACACTTCAAAAACAAGGGCATTCAGCGATGGTGGCTGCGGATGGCCGTCACTGCCACTCCGCTGTGGGTCTGGGAAGAGATGATCGGTTCTGCCGAAGCCGCATGGGAAATCCCGATCGAAGAGTCCTGGCGAGCAGTCATTCGCGAAGCCTGGACCAGCGCGATCGTGCTGCAACGCAACCCGCGCTGGGCGGGTGCAATGCTGCAGTCACTTGGCCGCCAGACGCCACACCGAGTGGTGCCACTGGCGCCAATCCGCCAGCGCGTATTCGAGATTCGCTCAGGCTTGACCGACAGTTACCTTCTTGACGTCGACGGCCAATCACTGTTCGAAGGTTTGCCGCACCCGTGGCCGGATCCCGTCGTCACCAAAGTCGTCGAGCTGCTGGTCGAAACAGCCGACAGGCACGCTGATTCGGGACGCCTGTTTGGACCACTGTCCCGGCACAGCCACTACACGACACTGCGACGAGTAGAGGCGCACTTCCCGTTTCCCGCCGCGATCCTGCTTGACCGGGCAGCCGCGCGTAGCCGCGATCCCGAATGGGCCCGTGCGTTCAGCGATGCTGCCGAAGGAATTCGCCGACGACGACGGATGCTCGATGAGCTCCGCTAACCGTCAGAACTAGCCGCCAGAACTGAAATCAAACAGTTCAGCCTGCAGCGATGTCTTGTTCTAGTGGATGTGCGTCCGCGCGGATCCGCAACAGCACCAGTCCGGATACCGATGCGGTGATCAGTGCCGCAACAATCCACTCAACGTGGGTTTGCGCCAACGCAAAGCCGAAGCCGATCGCACCAACAGCGAACAGGCACCACATAGCTGATTTCAAAGCAGTCCTCATTACACGTGCTCCTTTGCGGCGACATGAGAACCCCCCGAGTTTTCTGTTTTGATGCGACTGCGTCGTGCAGTTGCTGCGAGCACTGTATGCATCGCAATGCACGAACGCGAATTCGACACGACGGAAACCGCGCTGATCGATATCTCTTTGACACCAGCGCAGTTCCCGTCGTCATCAATGAGAGACGCGCAGTGGGGACGGGTTAGTCCGTGATCGCCGCCAGGGGCGGTGTCTTAGCGGCCCGCTGAGCTGGCCACAGCGCGGCCAACACACCCACAATTCCCGACGCCGCAAGCATCAGAATCACCTGGTCCCACGGCACCACGAAGCTACCGAGTCCCTGGTCACGCAGGGTCCGCACGAAGCCCCAGCCGAACAGCACGCCCAGTCCGACACCGACGACGGCACCGAATACTGCGATCAGCACTGATTCGAGATAGATGGTTCGACGTACCTGGGCGCGCTGCATGCCGACCGCCCGCAACATGCCGATTTCTCGGCGCCGCTCCACCACCGACAGCGCCAAGGTGTTGACGATTCCGAGTACCGCAATCACCACCGCCAGCGCGAGCAATCCGTACAGGATCGCCAGGAGGGCATCGATCTGCTGAGCCTGGCTGCCCTTGAACTCCTCAATGTCCTGTACCTGAACGACCTTGAACTGTTCCGTGGCCTGTTCAATATCGCCGCGCAACGCGCCAACATCGGTCCCCGGGACTGCCTTAATGAACACCGCGAATGGAGTGACCATGGTCGAGGGCATCACCTGGCGGAACACGTCGTCAGAGACGATCCATCCGCCCAGCAGAGGGGTGCTGGCATAGATGCCGCCGACACGGACCGTAACGGGGTTTCCGCTGCTTCCGGCGAGCTGCAGTTCGTCGCCGATAGCCCAGTTTTTTGCCTCGGCTTCGGTATCGGACACCACGATGGTGCCGTCGCCAAGATCGGCGTTCCCCTCACGGACATCGATAGTCACGACGTTGTCGAGCGGCCCATCAAAAGACACGCCAAACGAGGTGTCTTCGGCGTCGCCAACCGTTGCAGCTACGCCGTTGAGCGCTACTACTTCCTGCACGTCAGGCAGTGCAGCGACTGCCGCACCCGCGCCAACGGGGACACCGATGCCCTGTGGCCCGCTGAGGATGTAGTCGGCAGATACACCCGCATCGACCAGGTCACTGACACTCGATTTTGCTGATGCACCGAAGACAGCGATCACCGAGACGAGCATCAAACCCAACGTGAGTGCGAATGCTGTTGCCGCCGTGCGACGTGAATTGCGTACCGCGTTGGTACGCGCCAACCGGCCCACCGAACCGAATGGTGTCGCAATGACGCTGCCCAGGGCGCGTACGAACGGCCGTGACAGCGCGGGACCTGCGAACACCACCGACAGGACGAGAGCAAGTGCGCCAAGCCCGACGGTCGCGGCCGCCGATTCGCCAGTACCTGAAGAACCGATCGCGATCGCTGCCACACCGAGGATCGCCAACACAATGCCGACGATGGTGCGTACCCGCAGTGAGTCACCGCCAGCAGCGAGATCGGTACGCATTGCCGCAACTGGAGGCACCTTCGATGCTCTGCGGGCAGGCGCGTACGCACTGATAACGGTCACCAGCAAGCCGACCACCATTGCGACGATGAGCGTTCGCGGACGCAGTTGCAGCGAGCCTTCAGGCAAGCCCAAATCGAAAGCGTTGAGGAGACCACGCAAACCGTAGGCGAGGCCGATTCCCGCGATAATTCCCAGGACGCTGCCGATCACGCCGACAACCACAGCTTCCAGGACCACGGAACGGCCCACCTGGCCGCGGCTAGCGCCGACCGCCCGCAGCAAAGCCAATTCGCGCAGTCGTTGCGCCACAATCATCGAGAACGTGTTGTAGATGATGAATGTGCCGACCAGCAAAGCGATCGCACCAAACGCCAGCATGAAGTAGTTGACGAAATCGAGTGCTTGCGACATCTCGGCCCGGACCTCGTCGCGGACTTCCTCGCCCGTCTGTACCTGCAGGTCGGGGAAGGCAGCGGCGACAGTGTCACGCAACTCGTCCGGCGCTATGCCATCGCCCGCGATGTCGACGTGGTCCACGTGGGCACCATCAGTGAACAGTTCCCACGCCTGGTCGGCGGAGAAGGCAACGCCGATAAAGCCGCCGCTGTCCAGTTCGATGTCGTAGATTCCGGTGACGGTCACCTCGATGACACCGCGCGCCGGAACCAAGATTTCGGTGCTGTCCCCCGCTTCGAGTCCCGACTTTTCAGCGGCACCCTCATTGATCGCTACCTCGCCGACCGCGGCCGGGGCACGGCCAGACACCATGGTGTCCACGCGGCCCAGTGACTGCTCCGGTGGCACATAGTTGACGCCCAAGCTTGGGGCGCCGCCGGTTTGGACGGCCACTCCCTGCTCATCGAGCAACACGACCTGCCCGCTTGCCGCAGGAACTACTGCGCGCACATTTGGAAGCGACTCCAAGACCGAAATCGTCTCAAGCGGCACTCCTGCCGCGCTTTGCGGGCTATGTGGGTTCAACTGTTCCGCGGAGACGCGGACGTCAACGCCCTGTGCTTCCTGCGAAAAAATAGAATCGAACGTGTGGCGGAGGGTGTCGGTGAAGACGAAGGAGCCGGTGACAAACGCTGTTCCCAGCACTACCGACAGGACCGTGAGAACAAGCCGAACCTTATGCGCAGCAAGGTTTCGCAGCGACACCTTGCGCATCGGGTGTCCGCCGCCGCTGACATCAACATTCATCAGCTCACCCGTTCTCAGACTCGGACGCGGTGGCAGCAGACTGCTTCGCCGCCGTGTCCAGTCGCTTCATGCGGTCAAGAACGGATTCTGCTGACGGACCTCGAAGCTCGTCCACGATGCGACCATCCGCAAGGAACACGACCCGGTCCGCGTACGCTGCGGCCCGCGGGTCGTGGGTGACGATGACGACCGTCTGACCAAACTCGTCCACCGCCGCACGAAGAATGGACAGCACTTCTGCCGAAGACTGCGAATCCAAGTTTCCTGTCGGCTCGTCACCGAAAATGATCTCGGGCTGCGACGCCAGAGCTCGCGCACACGCCACCCGCTGCTGCTGACCACCCGATAGCTCGCCGGGCCGGTGACCCAGGCGCTCCTGCAAACCGAGTCGGCTCAGTACTTCCTTTAGCCATTTCTCATCGGGGCTGCGGCCCGCAATGGCCGACGGCAACGTGATGTTTTCCAGCGCCGTGAGCGTGGGGACAAGGTTGAACGACTGGAAAACGAAACCGATCCGATCCCGACGTAGCCGTGTCATCTCTTTATCGGACAGCCCCGTCAGTTCGGTATCGCCGAGAAACACCGATCCCGACGTGGCGTCGTCGAGCCCAGCGAGGCAGTGCATCAACGTTGACTTTCCCGAACCCGAGGGCCCCATGATGGCCGTAAATTCACCGCGCGCGAACTCAACCGAAACGTCGCTCAACGCCGCGACCTGGGTATCTCCTGCGCCATACAACTTTGACAGCGACTGTGCACGCGCTGCCGCACCCTTTTCATCTCGATCGGCACCGGATGCCGTCGTGGGTTCTGCGTTCGAAGATCTTGGCGCTGCATCCTTTTCGTCAGAGCTCATGTCAACCTTTCGTCGCGGAGGACACCGAATCGGTTGTCCTACTACAGGCAATAGTAGGTCTATCTTTGCGTGTAGTGGTACCCAAACGCCATCAGGGAACACCCTGAACTTGATACTGAAATGGTGACGACACCACAGCCCTGCCCGTGCGGAGCACTGAACTCTTACGACGCGTGCTGCGGCACCTTCCATTCCGGCGCGCCCGCACCGACCGCAGAAAAGCTCATGCGCTCGCGCTACAGCGCGTTCGTTGTCCTCGCCTCCGACTATCTACTCGACACGTGGCATCCCGATACACGCCCGCGTCGCCTCCGACTAGACCCAGACGATCAGTGGACCGGCCTAACGATCATCTCCACAACCGGAGGCCAGCTATTCGATACCGAGGGCACCGTCGAATTCACCGCCCATCAACGCCACCACCCGCCACTGCATGAGATCAGCCGATTTATCCGCGTCGACGGACGCTGGATGTACCTCGACGGCGTCCACCGCTAACGTCCGCCTGCCTGCACCTCACGGAACTAAAGTCCCCGGACCAAAGACACTTCCTGTGCTCATCAACGGCACGCCACCTCCCATTGCGTGCCGTCCTGACCTACCATCGCCACCATGATCAGGACAAACCGCACCGCGCGGGCCCTCGCCGTATCCACACTCGCTACTGCCGCACTGGTCCTTTCGGCGTGTGGTAACTCGTCCACCGAACCCCAGTCGGTCGCTGCCACTGACACGCCAGCAGCAGCGACAACTACTGCCGAGCCGACAAACGCCCCCTTCCCCACCGGACCGCACGAGGCAACCGCACCCGCCAGCGAAGGCGCATCCCTGTCGGTCACCGATATCCGTGTGGGCCGTCATGACGGATTCGATCGAGTTGTCTACGAACTCGACGGAACCGGAACCCCCGGCTGGTCTGTCGGATACGTTCCCTCCGCCGTCCAAGATGGCAGCGGTAACCCCGTCGATGTCTCAGGCGAAGGTTTCCTTGAGGTTCGCATCCTCGGCGTCGGCTACCCCTTCGACACCGGGATCGAAAACTTCGCGGGCCCCTTCCCCGTGCCCGGAGTGCCCGGCGGAAGCGTCGTCGAAGTGTCAAGCATCCTCATCTTCGAAGGACAAGCGCAGTCCTACATCGGCACAGCGAAGGCCAACCAGAATTACCGCATCTCCGAACTCCAAGACCCACCACGCGTAATCATTGACGTCGAGCACTAAAACACTCGCCTACTAGACGGTGAATTTCGGTCCATAACCTGCAGATTTATAGGCCAAAAATCAACCAGACACGCAAGAAAATCTCGACCTGACGCGGCGCGCGAAGTGCGGTAAATTATCGCCTCGACATGGTGATGCGGGCAGCTCTGCCCGCATCACCGTCGACGGTTATAGGAGGGCACATGCACGCTCGCTCAACAGAACGACACCGCCGCACCGGCCGGCTACTCACCCGGGTCGGCGTGACGGTCGCGACGGTCGCTGCCCCCTTCGCGTTCGCCGGTAGCGCCCACGCAACGCCAGAACCCGCACAGGTCGGTGATCTGCGCGAGCAGTCCGCACACGATCAGGCCGCCGCGGACGCCGTCGACGCCCTCGCCATGTCATCGATGTTCGGCACCATCGCCGGCGAACTCACGCCGTTCTTCTACTCCGCACCGACCGTCGGCTGCGGCACTGTCGCGCCCGTCACCATGACGATGGCATCCGCTGTGACCGGCCCGTCCCCCGATCTCGACAGCAACGAAGTCAGCTTCCAAGCCCTCTCGGCCTACCCCGGTGTGGTCAGTGCCTCGGGGTTGAGCGTCGCATGGATCAACACCTCCACCGGACTGAGCGGCATCACTCCGCTCGACGGCACTACCGACGGCGGCTACCCCACCCTGTCCAAGATTGTTGAAACGGGCTCCGGGACAGTACTTGCCGCGATCTATGGATCAGTGGGATACATCGACGCCACCTGCCACGTGCTGCCCACCGTCGGCATGTTCTATGTCCCTGACGAGGGCCCACTGCCCGCCGATCAGGTCGCAACTCCGGCCTGACGGCGACTCTCGCCAAAACAGACTCTCGCACTTGCCGCGGCCCTACAGCAGTTAAAAGCCCTACAGCAGACAAAAGATTGAGGGCTGCGGATGCACGTGCATCCGCAGCCCTCAATCAGCGCCCTCCATCAAAAGGCGTGGCTAGCTAGTTCCCGAACTTGCCTTCGCCCTTGCGGAACTTGCCGCCCTTATTGAACTTGCCCGACTTCGCGGGCTTTCCACCACGGTTCGATCCGCCGTAGCCCGACCCACCATGACCTGAGCCACCGTGACTTGAGTTGCGTCCAGGCCGCCCCTGCGGGGCCCCAGAATCAGGCTGAAGCTGGATCAGCACGCCCGAAATTCGGGTGCGCCGCAGCGCCTCCAACGTCTCGTCAGCGAGATCGGCTGGCAGTTCCACCAAGCTGTGATCGGGTCGAATACTGATGTGCCCGAAGTCGCTTCGACGCAATCCGCCTTCGTTGGCGATCGCGCCAACAATCGCGCCGGGAACGACGCGATGCCGCTTACCGACAGCGATGCGATACGTCGCCAGCTCAGCACCGGACTTTGCCTGCTTCGGGTTGCCGGCATCATCGAACTTGCGGGGCGGACGCTCGCGCGGTTCCCGCTCACGCCGCGGCGGCGGCGGAGGCTCGGGCGCCATCAAGAAGTCTGCGCCGTCACGGGACTGCACGGCCAGGGCCGCCGCAATATCGACGAGCGGCACGTCGTGCTCGCGTTCGTAATCCTCGATCATCTTCCGGAACAACGTGATGTTGTCCGACGTGAGGCTTTCGGTAATCGAATCCTCGAATTTCGACACGCGCTGAGCATTGACGTCGTCGACGCTGGGCAACTGCATTTCCGCGAGAGGCTGACGCGTAGCCCGCTCGATGGCCTTGAGCAGATGCCGCTCGCGGGGAGCGACGAACAGCAAAGCCTCACCGGTACGGCCAGCCCGGCCGGTACGACCAATGCGGTGCACGTATGACTCGGTGTCATGCGGGATGTCGTAGTTGACCACGTGCGAAATACGGTCGACGTCCAAACCGCGGGCAGCAACGTCCGTGGCGACCAAGATGTCGAGGGAACCCGATTTCAACTGGCCAATGGTGCGTTCACGCTGCGCCTGAACAATGTCGCCATTGATCGCCGCGGCCGAGAACCCGCGGGCACGCAGCTTCTCAGCAAGTTCCTCGGTGGCCTGCTTGGTTCGGACGAAGATAATCATCGCCTCGAAGGTCTCGACCTCAAGAATCCTCGTCAACGCGTCGAGCTTGCGCTGGTGAGCAACCTGAATGTAGCGCTGCGAGATATTTGCCGACGTCGTCGTCTTCGACTTCACCGTGATCTCGACCGGGTCATGCAGGTACTGCTTGGAGATCTTGCGGATCACGGCCGGCATCGTGGCCGAGAACAGCGCGACCTGCTTGTGCTCAGGGGTATCGGCGAGGATGCGCTCAACGTCATCCTGGAAGCCCATCTTGAGCATCTCGTCGGCCTCATCGAGCACCAGGAACGCCAGGTTGGACAGATCCAACGTCCCCTTCTCCAGATGGTCGATGACGCGGCCAGGCGTACCGACGACGACATGCGCGCCGCGGCGCAAGCCAGAGAGCTGCACTCCATAGCTTTGACCGCCATAGATGGGCAGAACATGCAGGCCAGGGATATGCGCCGAGTACTTGCCGAACGCTTCCGACACCTGCAAAGCCAGCTCACGCGTCGGCGCAAGAATCAATGCCTGCGGCGACTTCTGCGACAAATCGATCCGGGACAGAATCGGCACCGCGAAGGCGGCCGTCTTGCCGGTACCGGTCTGGGCCAAGCCCACGACATCGTTGCCCTCAAGTAGGGGTGGGATGGTTGCGGCCTGGATCGGCGAGGGCGACTCGTAGCCCACATCCGACAGCGCCTTCAACACCCGTTCATCGATGTCGAGGTCGGCAAAGGTTGGGGGCTGCGGGTCACTCTCAATATCAGTCATTGACCAGCATTTTATCCCATGCGAGCGCGCGATATACCGTCAGTAAAAATCACACCATTACCGACAGTGGCGCCCGTCACTTCGAGGCCACAGATGCGGCACTGTGTGGCGCCGTCAAATACCGCACCCATGCCGCGAGCACCTCACTGTAAGACGGGAATTCGAGACCCCACCGGCTCGCAAGTTCGCGCGCCGACTCCGTCGGGTATCGATCGGAACTCAGAAAACTCAGCGCCTCCGGGTCCGCTCCCGTCCAGCTGCTTGGTAGCGCTTGCAGGAGACGAAGCGGGATACGAATACGCGGCGCCCGCACTCCCAGTACGTCAGCAGCGTCAGCAATGAGGGTTGGCAGTTCCGGCGTCGCGTCATCAAGCAGCCAGTAGTCCTGACCTGCTGCATCCGCCGCTGCCGGAACACGGGCCATAAACGCCGCAACGTAGTCGACCGGAACGATCGGAATCCACGTGTCACGAGCACCGGGGATCGCGCGGAGTCGTCCTTGCGCCAGATCAATCATCATCGGCGCCAGGCCAGGCTGAATGGGCGCCTGCCCCGTCACCGAATCACCAATTACCGCGGACGGATTGATCACGGTGAGCGGAACGGATCTGCGTGCAGCGATGTCCCGGACCACAGCGTCGGATTCCATCTTGGACGCTTCATACGCGCCGAGACCGCTGTACATCTGATTCCGATACGCCTCGTCCCACGGCGCCGCCACTCCACCATGCGCAGCAATGCGATACCCCGTGACGTGGACGAGGCGACGAATGTTCGGCAAGTCCGCAGCCAGATGTGCCACCGCCTGGGTTAATCCCACGTTGATGTCCCTGGCGCGCGCACCCGTCATCCCAAATTCGAAGGCAGCCGCCGCGTTGTAGACGTCACGAATCCGGCTGGTAGGCAAGGTGGGCAGCAATTCAGTGGCGGACGTCTGCTGATCTACGCGTATCTGCGACGCATCGAAAATGTGCACCGCGAGGCGGTCACGGTCTACCTGCCGATCGAGTGCAACCGGCCCCTCGCTCAACCACTGTCGTAGCCGATACGCGCTGTCCTCAGATCGTGCAGCGACGTGCACCTGACCCTCGCGGGTAGCGAGTAGTTCGTGGACAAGCCAGCGGCCGATAAAGCCGGTGCCGCCGAATACCACTGCGTCGTCGG
>JAAYXN010000157.1 GCA_012515885.1 Rhodococcus sp. (in: high G+C Gram-positive bacteria) | reverse complement strand
TCGCCGCCGACGACGCCGATCTCCACCTCAAGGATGATGTTGGCGGCCTTAGCGCGAGCAAGCAGATCCTGGGCGATCGTCAGGTTCTCGTCGATCGGAACCGCTGAGCCGTCCCACATGTGCGACTGGAACAGCGGGTTCTGGCCTGCGCTGACGCGTTCCTGCGAGATCTCCAGCAGGGGGCGGACGAAGGTGTCCAGCTTGTCCTTGGGGCAGTGATCGGTGTGCAGGGCGATGGTGATGTCGTACTTGGCGGCAATGACGTGGGCGAATTCTGCCAACGCAACCGCACCGGTCACCATGTCTTTGACGCCGAGACCGGAACCAAATTCTGCGCCGCCCGTCGAGAACTGGATGATGCCGTCACTTCCCGCGTCGGCGAAACCCTTAATGGCGGCGTTGATGGTCTCCGAAGAGGTGCAGTTGATGGCCGGGAACGCAAATGAGTGCTCCTTGGCCCGCTGCAGCATCTCGGCGTAAACCTCGGGAGTCGCAATTGGCACGGCTGAGTCCTCCAAATAATCGATTGAACGCGGCTGTGATCTCCAGACGCGGCTCTGTGTCCATGCAGTATGTCAATACTGACGCACACAGTCTTCCCTCCCCTGCCGAATCACTAACCCGAAACATCCCTATTGCTCCTTTTTACCGCTTTGACCTGCATTTTTCTTCGCCTATCCGCGAATTTTGTCGGTAACCTGATCTGATGATCCTTCAGGCGGCCCCCGCGACCGTAGATACTTTGGCACTGCTGCCAGGCTTTCTTGACCCAGTAAATTTGCTCAACTCGTTCGGCAATTGGATGCTCGGCGGGCTGCTGCTGGTGGTGTTTATTGAGTCCGGGTTGCTGTTTCCACTGCTCCCCGGCGACTCATTGCTCTTTACTGCGGGGCTGCTGTCGGCGCAGGAAAACCCCTTCGCCCCGATCTGGCTGCTGCTGATCCTCATCCCCGTCGCCGGTTTCCTCGGTGACCAGTGCGGCTACTTCATCGGCAAAAAGGGCGGTGCACGCCTGTTCAAAGACAACGACGCCCGCCTGTTTAAGAAGAAGTACATCGACGACTCGCACGAGTTCTTCGAAAAGTACGGGCCGATCACCATCATCCTGGCGCGTTTCGTACCGATCGTGCGCACCTATGCGCCACTCGTTGCCGGTGCGTCCCGCATGCGCTATTCGGTGTTCGTCGTCTTCAACCTGATCGGCGCGGTGCTGTGGGGCGCGGGAGTGACGCTGCTCGGCTACTTCCTGGGAAATATTGGATTTATCCGCGACAACGTCGACATCATTTTCATCATCATCGTGCTGGTGTCGGTGCTGCCGATCATGACGGAAATGTTCAAGCGTTTCCGGGCGTCCCGAAAGAACGCCGCAGCAGAAGAAACCGCTGCGACGCCCGTCGAGTAGTTAGCGGCGTTTACCGAACCCGGCCGCAGACACCACGTGCGCTGCTTCCATCAACATCCACCCGGACAGTTGCACCGACAGGTCCCGCTCAGGAACAGCTGACGAGCGCACCGAGCCGGCGGTAAACGTGGCGATACTGCTTCCCGAGCTGGGCAGGCGGGCCTGCTTGGACCAGTCGTTGCCGAAAAGCGGTAGCCCCTCGACTTGGAGGCGGTGGCCCCACGCTTCCTCCGCGGACGCCAACACCATTTCGGCGGCACCGACGCGGGCGCGGATGTCGGCAATGTCATCGCCAGGCAACTCGGTCGCTACCAACGCCAGGTAGCGGGCGAGGATGCCGTCGAACAGGCCACCGTCGCCGCCTCCACCACCGCGAATCACACCCGACCAGGTCAGATGGTGGTCGAGGGCGTCGATCAAGCGGTGCACACGCATCCGGTGATGCTGCTGACCGGTGCGTACCGCCAGTTCGGTTTCCAGACCAAGGACCACGCCCTGACAGTACGAATAGATGGCGCGCTCGAACTCGCCGCCAATGTGGATGCCGTCGAGAATCAGGTTGGTGTGATCGTCGCGCAGCGTCTTGTCGATCCAATCGGCCATCTCGATTGCCCGCGGCACCCGGCCGGTGCGGGCCAGCAATATCGCGGCCGGACCATTAGCGGGGGTGTTGAAAAAGTCGGATCCCTTGCGCCACGGAATGCCGCCGCCGCGCTCGGGATCCCACACGTCAAACACCTGGTCAGCAAGCACATCGACGACGTGGCGGCGACCAAATGGCGCCATGCTTTGCGCCCGCTCTACTGCCAAACCCAGCCACGCCATGTCGTCGTAATAGCTGTTGGTCCACCCGGACATGTTGCGCACTCGATGCCCCCGCACCACCTGCGCGATACGGCGACGACGCTCCGGGCTCTGATCCCGCTGGTACGCATCGACCAGACAGTCGATCAGATGCGCCTGCCACCAGTAATGCCAGTTGAGGAAGTTGCGTTCACGGCGCACCGCGGGCCAAGCCACAACGCCGAGCCGTGTTCCAGGCAGCGCCCAGAGACGACGCAGATGCCGAGTGATGATGGCATTCTCTGCGGCTTCGGCCCGCTCGGACCACACGGAGGACATGGGTTGATTTTGCCCGCTTGACTGCGAATATGCAGGTGTTGCGTTTACCACGATCGTGACAAATCTGCATGCTGACGGATCCAGGCGTGCATCGCGATGCCCGCCGCCACCCCCGCGTTGATACTGCGGGTGGATCCGAACTGGGCGATCGAGACCGTCATGGTGGCTGCTGCGCGGGCATCTTCGGTGACGCCGGGGCCTTCCTGACCAAACAGCAGCAGACAGTTGCGCGGCAGCTCCGCGGTTTCAATGGGCACCGAACCGGGGGTGTTGTCGACAGCAACCACCGTCAGACCGTTATCGCGCGCAAAACTCAGCAGCGCCGCGACGTCGTCATGGTGACGGATGTGTTGGTAGCGGTCGGTGACCATTGCGCCGCGCCGGTTCCAGCGGCGTCGGCCAACAATGTGCACTTCGGCGGCAGCGAACGCGTTCGCGGTGCGCACGACGGTGCCGATGTTGGCGTCATGGCCGAAGTTTTCGATCGCGACGTGCAGCGAGTGGCGGCGCGAATCGATGTCCTCGACGATCGCTTCCCTCGTCCAATAGCGGTAGGCGTCGACGACGTTGCGGCGGTCGCCGTGCTCAAGAAGCTCAGAATCGTAGCGGGGGTCAGTGGGGGCGGGCTCATCGTGCTCTTCAGCCCAGGGGCCGACGCCGTGGGGGTGCTCGCCCCATTCGGTGGGGCCGGGTTCTTCAGTCATGGTCGTTGAGGTCTTGCTCTCTAAAAGGTTCTATTGGAGTTGGCGGCAATGGTGAAGCCGTGTGTCGTTTCGTCGTTCGAGCAGGTGACGTTGATTTCTGTTGTGGCGCAGGTGTATCCGAGTTGGCTGAGCACACTTCCGGGTGGCAGAACTGGGTCGGGCTCTGGGTCGCCGGAGGTGTAGAGCAATCCTCCCGCGCACATGAACGCCCCGGGCCCGGTGTTGTCTACCCGAATCCCGCTGCCCCACGAGATCAGACAGTCCTCAGGTTGCGGCGGGATAGGGGACGTTTCGCCCTGGCATCCGGCTTCGGTCCGGTTCGGCAACTTGATGATGCCGCACTGGAATTGGCCGTCAGGTGAGGTGAAGTAATAGGACTCGTTGCGTTCGTATTCGAGGTCGACGAATGTGGTGGCGGGCACCAGTGTTGTCGTGGTGGTTACTTCGGTGCTCACCTCCGGTGGTGTCGTTGACGGCGGCAGTGTTGTTGTCGTCGTTGCGGGTGCGATGGACGTTGTGGTGGTGGCTACCTGCTCGTCCTCTGGTGATGAGCAGGCGGCGATGGCGAGGGTCACGCCAGCAAGCAGGCACAGGAGCGGTCGTCTGGTTGCTTGCCTGTCCCGCCACACTCGATGTTCCTCCCGCCGACTGGTGATTGTTGAAGACTCTAGCGGTGCGGCAGTTGGTGCTGGTGAGAGTGGGGCACGCTGACATAGAAGTGGACCCCGCTGTATACAGCGGGGTCCACAACAGTGCAGTGTCGTTGCCTGTTTAGGGTCGTTGCCTGTTTATGCCTATTAGGCGGCTACGACACTGGTGTTCGGTGCATCGCCAGTGGCGGGAACGAACAGCGGCTCGCCTGGGCCGGTACCGGGGACGGGGAAGTGAACCCCGATACCAATGGCGTCTGCGGCGTCGTGGCCGGGGTTGATGAAGTTCTTGACCGCGTGGTCGATTCCATCAAGGCCCGCAACGACAGCGCTGCCCGCGCCGGTGGCTTCGAGCGCCGCACGGGCGTTGTCGAGTCCGTCCTGGTAGGCGTTGCTGACGGTACGGAAGCCATCGACGATGGCGTGTCCGCCGGGGCCCGCTTCAACCTGTCCCACGGTGTGGCGGGTCTGGGCGATGAGGGCGTCCTTGTTGTAGCCCTCGCTTTCCTCTGCCTCACCCATGCCTTCACCGGCACCGAGCGTGGCACCGAGGACGCCACCGACAGTGCCGCCGACAACTGCGCCGGGAATTGCACCCGCAGCAGCGCCGAGTGCGGCACCAACCGCGGTACCGGCTGCGGTACCGACCGCAGCACCGCCCGCACCAACGATGACTGCACCGAGAGCTGCACCAGCTGCCGCACCTGCGGCCGTACCCAATGCGCCACCCGGAATCGCACCGATGCCCGGAACGATGATTGCGCCGAGGGCACCTGCACCGATGCCACCGAAGGTGCCACCGATCAGGCCGCCTGCAACCGCGCCGACCAGTGCCGCGGGCACGCCCACCACGACAGCACCGACGGGAGCGCCCAGTGCCCCACCGATAGCGCCGGTTGCCGTACCGACAACTGCACCGGTGGCGCCGCCGCCGACCAGGATGCCGCCAGCGGCACCCGCTGCGACACGCTGTGAGCGGGAGGTGGGGATGCCGAGAGAGTTGAACCAGGTAGCGCCGCGTGCCTCAATGACGGAGGACGTGTTGTTGACCTGCTCAGCAAGATCCTCGGGAACCCAGTCCGGGCGAGCGCTCTTGAAGACACCGAGACGGATCATGCCCTCTTCAGCCTGGATAGGCTTGACGAGACCGTTGTCGGTGACGAGATCAGGCTTTTCGACGATGACTTCCTGGTA
>JAAYXN010000156.1 GCA_012515885.1 Rhodococcus sp. (in: high G+C Gram-positive bacteria) | reverse complement strand
CGATCGTCTTCAACTCCTGTTCTCTGAATGGGCTGGCAAACCGCTAATCGCGTTGGTTGCCAACGCGAACTCATTTGTGTTCGACTTCGTAACGCGACAAAAAGCCGGCGGGACTGATTTGAGCTTCTTCATTCTCAAACAACTCCCGGTCCTGTCACCCAACACCTACACCGAAGACCTGCTCGACCGCATCGTCCCGCGCGTGCTGGAGCTGACCTACACCGCATGGGACATGCAGCCCTTCGCCCGCGACCTCGGCTACGAGGGCGACCCCTTCATCTGGGACGAGGAGCGCCGCGCCCAGCTCCGCGCCGAGCTGGACGGCATCTACGCCCACCTCTACGGCATCTCCCGCGACGACTTCGCCTACATCCTCGACACCTTCCCCATCGTCGCCCGCAAGGACATCGAGCAGCACGGCGAGTACCGCACGAAGCGCCTCTGCCTCGAGGCCTACGACCACTTCGCCCCGGAGACGCTCCGGAAGCTGGAGCTGGAGGTCCGCGACATCGAGCAGGAGCTGCGGCGGGTCATCGTCGGCGCCCTCGACAACGACCCCGAGCGGCTGTCGAGCGATCTCCGCAAGGCGCTGCTGGAGGAGCGATCGAAGCACCGCGCCGGTGGCGTCGACGGGCAGGTTCCGCCCCTGCGCGAGCTGCTGGAGGCGTCCTACCTGCCGCAGCTCTCGAAGATCGTCCGTTCCGACGCCGCCTGGCCGGCGCTCGCGGATCGGTTCGGCTCGAAATCGCAGTTCGAGAAGCACTTGGGCCGGCTGACGACCTTCCGCAACCCCCTCGCCCACGGCCGCTCCGTCGACGAGGAGGTCCGCCGCAAGGGCGAGGAAGCCATCGCCTGGTTCCGGGAGCGGCTGGGCGCACACCAGCCGGCACGGCGATAGGCGGCGACCGTCATGGCAACACTTTATCGACACCAACGAGATGGCACCTACTACACCCGCATCTATCGCGGAGGCATCGTCACGCGGCAGATTCATCCGGACGGCGTCGCGTACCTGAAGCGCAATGGCGTTTCGCTGTTCGGGGACATCCCTTCGCAGCTCATGTCGGAGCTGCACGAGCGAAACTGGATCTTCACCAAGGAGGAGATGCACTGCCGTGGTGAGATCGACTGGTCGCCGCATTGGCACCTGATCGATCTACCGAAACCCAAACCGTTTCCATCTGAAAATCCGTTTGTGACCCGGCAGCGCGAGCGAGAGCGAGCGGCAGCAGAGGCAGAAAAGCGTGCCAAGGAAGAAGCTGAGCAACAGAAGGAAGAGGCGAAGCGTGAGGCGCGGCGGGAACAACGGCGCAAGTACCGTGCTCGGAAACGAGCTGAGGCCGAGGCAGCGGAAGCAAGGCGTGTTGCGAAGCGCGAGCAGCAGCGCAACTACCGCGCCCGCAAGAAGGCAGAGGCAGAAGCTGCCCGGTCCGCCGCGCAACCCAGCACGCTGAACCCGGTGGAAATGCAAGACGGTGATGTCGACGCCACACTCCCCGTGCAACCCACAACCGCCATCAGCCCTCCGGTCAAGAGTGAAGAGACGGAGTACTCTCACACGACCGACGCCAAAGAGAATCGAGAGGCAAAGAACCAGTGGTCGTCGGGGAATCGGCTTTGGGCTGCCAGGGACATGCAGGGCCGTCCCTCCGCACTCTCAGACAAAACGTCGACGGCAGCGCCTTCAACGTTGCGCGTTTGGCTCTGGATCGCCATCGCACTCGTGATCTTGCTCGCGATTGCCGCGACGATGTTGCTGAGTTGAGCGCAAATGAATCAACCTGCTGATACTCCAACGACACGCGGACGCATCATCCGGAAGGAACGAAAGCATGCAGGCAGGCGACATTAGGCTCGGGCAGGTTTTCGCCAACGATCAGCAGAACGTCATTCCGCACTTCCAGCGGCCGTATGTCTGGACCGAGGAGAGCAACTGGCAGCCTCTTTGGGTGGACATTCGCCAGGCGGCCGAGGAGGTTGAGCAGGAAAGCCTGACCGGTTACTACCCAAGCCAGCACCGAACCTACTTCCTGGGCGCGGTTGTGCTCCAAACCAGCCGGAAGCCACCCAAGCGTGTAGCCCTGCTCAATGTGGTCGACGGCCAGCAACGCCTGACCACGCTTCAAATCCTGTTTGCAGCCGCGCGGACGGTGGCACACGAGCTTGGGTACAGCTCAACAGCCGGGAAGTTCGCGACCCTCATCGAGAATCGGCCCGAAGTCGTCCACGAAGATCATCCCAACGACCGCTACAAGGTCTGGCCCCTGCCCCAGGATCGAAAAGAGTTCCTTTGGGCCGTGTCACCTCCGGAGGGCTGTGGTCCTCCACCCGATCCGGATCACCGTATCGTCAAGGCGCGGGCGTGGTTCGAAACGACTGTTCGGGATTGGATTCAGGAGGCCGAGGACCCCGAGGCGCGGCTGCTGCATCTCCACGAGACACTCACGAGCCGCATGCAACTGGTGCAGATCTCACTGGAGCAGAGCGACGATCCGCAGGTGATTTTCGAGGTCCTCAATCATCGCGGTGTGCCACTCGACGCGGCTGATCTGGTGAAAAACCTGCTGTTCCAGCAACTGGTTCACCGTGGCATGGCCTCCAAGGCGGACACGCTTCTCATGGAGGCGTGGCTTCCGCTCGACAAGAAGCCCTGGCGTGAAGAGATCTCTCGCGGGCGTGTACGTCGAAAGCGCATCGACCTGCTCCTCTCGTACTGGTTGACGATCGAGACAATTGAGGAGGTGCCGGTCGAGCACCTCTTCTCCGATTTCAAGAAGTGGCTGCTCGGTGATCAGCACGACGTCACCGAAGTCATCCGCAGCATTCGGCACTACGCCGACCGGATGGAGGAGCTGCGGCACCTTCCGCTCAGCGATCCCATCGGGCAGGTGCTCGACCGTATGGAGGCCGCGCAGGCCACGACACCGTGGCCGGTGCTGCTCTACCTGTGGGCCAACGACGCGGTGCCGATGGAGCAGAAACGGCTTGCGGCCGCCGCGATCGACTCCTACCTCGTGCGTCGAAGCGTATGCCGCTGGACGACGAAGGATTACAACCGTCTCTTCTTGCAGGTGCTTGCCGCCGCGAAGACGGCTGAGCCGCACCATGCCGGTGAAGCAGTGGTCGAGTCACTGCTCAGCCAGAAGGCCGACTCGCGCCGATGGCCCTCCGATGAGGAGTTCTCCCAGGCGCTGCAGGTGCCCAACCTGTTCCATGTCATCACCCGCGCCAGGCTCAAGTCGATGCTGCTCGGCATCGAGCACTCGCTGCACACCGGCAAAACCGAGCCGACCGAGCTGCTCTCCTATGTTGATGGGCGCGTCAACAT
>JAAYXN010000155.1 GCA_012515885.1 Rhodococcus sp. (in: high G+C Gram-positive bacteria) | reverse complement strand
GTAGCGCGCGGTCAATCAGTGCGATGCCTTCGGGACAGAGGTCGAGAAAGTAGGCGGCCCAACCGAGCGCTGAGACAGTGTGGACGACGTCAGCGAGGTCGCTGTCGGGCAACTGGGTAAAGGCGTCCCGCGCGATCTGAAAGCTCTCCCTAGCGGCGGTTATTCTTGCTGCCCCCAGCTCGCCCATGCTGCGTAGTGCCAGACTTGCCGCCACCACGGACCCGCTGTGGGCGCGGCCATCGGTGAGGAGCGCGATGAGTCGTGCAGCGCATTTATCGGGGTGCCCTGCCTGGACGTCTAACGTGGCGAGTTCGATGTGGGCGAGGCCATCGTGTGGGTTGTCGTCGATGGCGGTGGCTTCTTCGATGAGTTCGCGGGCGCTGTCGAATCGACCAAAAATGCGTTCGCACCTGGCCCGCAACAGTAGGGCGTCGCCGCGCCAACTTCCCGGTGCGTCGGCGAGCAGTTGCAGTGTGTCGAGGGCTCTTTCTGGATGTCCGGACAGCAGGTGTGCGCGCCCTAAGAGCAGGATTTGCCGCATGCGGTCGTGGTAGTCGGGTTCTTGGTCGCGGTCCGCTACCGGGGCGGTGTCGAGGACGGCGGCAAGCCACCGCGCGCTCGTTGCCGGTGCGATAGAGATGGCCAATTCGGCGGCGGCGACGAGTTCTGCTGCGGAGACGCGGTCGTAGACGCACAGGGACCGTTCGAGGTGCCCGGCACGTACGAGCAGGGAGGCGTTGCGTTCACGCAGGTAGTTTGCGGCGGTGCGGTGCGCATCTATTCGCCAACCATCTCCGCTCACGCGGTAGGCGCCGGCTCGTACTAGCGGATGTGCAAACGTCAGGCACCCGTTGGCGCTGAGCAGGATTCCGCGTTCGCACAGTCGATCCAATGCTGCGACGACGATGTCAGAAGGACACTGGGAGACGGCGCACAGGAGGCCGAGGTCGCTGATGTCGCCGCACACTGCCGCAGCGGAGGCAACCACCTTGTCGGTGTGGGGCATCGCCATCATTTCGGCGCGAATGCTGCGATCAAGCTCGGGCAGGGACGGTGGTAGGTCTGCGGGATCGAATGCGTTCTGATCGACGACTTGGGCTGCGATCTGCGGGTTGTGCGCAAGCAGGATCAGGTAGAGCGGGTTTCCCTGTGCGGCGCGGCGCAAGACCGCGAGTTCGTCGGGTGGGCTGTCGGGCAGGAGTTCGCCGACGTCGTCGTCAGTGAGCGGCGCGAGGTGGAGGTAGTTGACTCTGTGCCCGTGCGCTGCGAGCGCGAGGGTGAGTGGTCCGGGACAGCTGCCGTCGCGACAGGAGAACACGAACTGGAACTGTGGTTGCGGACGGTGCCGCACGAGGAAGGTGAGCAGTCGAAGCGATTCCTCATCGACCCAGTTCACGTCGTCGACGATCAGGACGGTCGGTTCGGTGGCGAGTGCACGACGCACCGTTTCGTACATCACGCGGGGATCGCCGCCAGCGAGAACGTCTTCTTCTGCGGTGCGTGTCCCGCCGGGACTGTGCGGATCGCTGAGGCCGGTGATGATGTCGTGCGCGATATGCAGCGGCATGGATTGTTCAAATTCGCCAGCGGTCACCTTCACCACGCGCCCGGGTGCGCGTTCAAGGTATTCGCTAATGAGGCGGGTTTTGCCGATACCTGCTGGGCCTTCGATGACGGTGATCCACGGTGCGCTGGCCGGCGGTCCCTCATGCATGCCGGTGAGCGCCGCGAGCTGGGTCTCTCGTCCGACGAACGTTCGGCGAAACATGACTGGCTCCTGTTCTTTCTGCGTGTTCGGTATGTCGGCAATACCGGGAATACCCGGATGCTCGCGTGCTTCTCGGTGATGTTGCATAGATCTGCGTCTGTGCGTGGGCCGCGTGCTCGCTGGGTTGACCCTCCACTAATGCCCGCACGGGGTGGGGTGAAACCAGCGTAGGTGGAAAGTTCACAAAGAGAACAATTAGGTCGTGAGCGTTCGTGGCTTCAGCGGAAGGGGACCGTGTCTTCATGAGGGTCTGTCTCATCGGTAAGTTCCCACCAATTCAGGGTGGCGTGAGTGCTCAGACATATTGGGCTGCATATGGTCTAGCCCAACGCGGGCATCAAGTATTTGTGGTGACTAACGCTGCCGAAGTTGAGGACGCGTATCGAGTTCGACTCGATGAGCAGGACGGTCCGCGCTTAGCTACTACTTTTCCGGAAACCGGTGGCGAACTGCATGTATTTCGCCCGGAAGCGCCTGGGTATCGGATGGAACACATCCCGTGGAGTAATCCGCATGTCAGCAAACTGGCGGGTCTGGCGACCGATGTTGTTCGGGCGCATAACTGCGAGTTAATTATTGGCTCTTACTTTGAGCCGTATGCGGTGAGTGCGTTCCTTGCGTCGACGTGGACGGGTGTTCCGTTTGTGGCTCAGCACGCGGGTAGTGATCTGGATCGGCTCATGGATGTGCCGGAATTGAGTACCACATATCGAGAAATGCTTTGTGCTGCAAAGGCAATTGTTACTCGGCCCTCGGTCTACGCGCGTTTCGAAGCGATGGGAATTCCCCGCGACCGACTCCTTACCGGTGCGCCCTACGAAACCCCGGCGCTCTTCAACCCCGAAGCGGAGCCACTGGATTCAGAATTTCTCGACGACATCGCCTACCCGCGCCTGTCAGGACTTTTTGACAAGTCACGTCCGACGCTCGGCATGTACGGCAAACCAGGCTTATATAAAGGCAGCTTCGACTTCATCGCTGCCGCAGGGATCCTCAAGAAGCAGGGCGCAGATTTCAACATCCTGCTCATGTCCGGCTCCTCGCGGCTCGACGCCCTCGACGCTGCGATCGGTGAGGCCGATATCGCCGACCGCACGAAAGTGCTGCCCTTCCTCCCACACTGGCGAGTGCCATCATTCATTCGCACCTGCACTGCCGTGGCCTTCCTTGAACGCGATTTCCCTGTCGCCATCCACGGTCCAGTACTGGCGCGTGAAATCCTCGCCAGCGGTACAGCTCTGCTGCTCTCCGGTGAAATCCACGCGAAGCAAAACTTCCGCGACGAACTCGTCGACGGCGAGAACTTCCTGCTCGTTCCCGACCCGAAAGAACGCGACGTGCTCGCCGCCCAGATGGGCGCAGTGGTGCACGACCCCGAGCGAGCCCGCCGTATCGGTATCGCTGGTGCTGCCACCGCGGTGCGGCCTGAGAACAACGGTGCGTTCGTCGACGCGTGGGAACGAATCATCGATGTCGGCATCGGAGCACGCACCGCGACAGACGTCCGCGGCGTCTACACCATCGCGCGGCCTCGGTGGCTCACCACTTTGCGTGAGGCAGTCGGAAGCGACAGTGACCTGCACGAGATCCTGGCCGCAGACGACGCTGACACGCCCCTCGTTCAGGTGCTGTCCGCGTCGAAAGACCCCGTGGTTGTCGACGCGGTGCGCTTCCTTCGAGCACGCCACCGCGCGATCGAAGCGCCCATTGCTGCCCGGCCCATCACCAATGTTCTCGCGAGCCAGCGAGCAACTGTCGACAACACTGCCGCGCTCGCGCCCTACCGCGCCGTCGACATGTGGATCGAACAATTCAGCTACGACGTACTGGCACTGTTCTGCCAAACCGATCGCGAATTCGACGCCCAGCTTTTGCCGCAGCCGATCACGGTGTGCTTCGCCAAAAAGGTGAACTGCGCAATCGTCGAACTACAGGTCAGCCCCGGGGTTCTAGCGCTCCTAGAAGCATGCGACGGGCAGCGCGTCACCAGCGAGCTCATCCCCGCGGTACTGGCCGACGTTGGAGCTACGTCAGCCACCGCACACACCTCCGCGCACGGGTCGCTGCTGCGACTGCACCGAAGCGGGTACCTCGGATTCACCCACCCGGGAAGTGGCGCACGCGCACTGATCAGTGCTGTGTCCGCGCCGCCGGTCCCGGTGGGCAGCTAATCCGACGACCCCTCGCAGACTCCCGGAACCATCCGGTGAGAAGTACTCACTCGCACGGAGAGGAGGTGACGTGACATGCAGGTAACCATGGATCCCGCAGTGGTCGAGTTCGAGTTTGAAGAACTCGTCACCAAGTCGCTCGACGACCTTTCGATTTCCATGTCTTGCACCGGATGCAGCTGCTGCAACGCAGGCGGCTGCAACGGCTGTAAGGGCTGTGGAAAGAAGGGTGGCGATCAGCAGCAGGCGCTCTGATCTTTGCTCGATTAGCACGTAGACCGGGCCGACACCGCATGGGTCGGCATCGATATCGGAGGTTGTATGTACGACGATTTGCCCACTCTCGGTGTCGGCCTGGGCTACCGCTTGCCGCTGCACCGACAGACCCTCGACAATCGTGACCGCATCGATTTCGTCGAGTTCATTGCCGACCAATACCTGTATGGCACACCAGAACGCACGGAACGTTTTCTGCAGTTGCGGGAACATTGGCCGCTCGTTCCGCACGGTGTGGGGATGTCAATCGGCTCAGCCACTGAAGTCGATCGTGACTACCTTGACCGGTTGGGGACACTTGTCGAACAGGCTGACGCACCGTGGTTTAGCGACCACCTGTCCTTCACCAAAGTGCCTGACACCGACGTCGAACAGTTGACGCCGCTGTGGTTCACCGAAGAGTCTTTCGACACGGTATGCCGCAACGTCGAGCAGGTTAAAAACACCATCGACAAGCCATTCCTCCTTGAGAACATCACGTACTACTTCCACCTGCCAGGCAATGACATGAGCGAAGCCGAGTTCACCACCCGGGTCCTCGAAGAGACCGACACCGGGCTGCTGCTCGACGTCAACAATGTGTGGGTGAACTCGGTGAATCTCGGGTTCGATCCGTACGAGTTCCTTGACTCGATCCCGCTTGAGCGCACCGTCCAGATCCACCTGGCCGGTGGCGAATACGTCGAGGACATGATGGTCGACACTCACGGTGCGCCCGTGCACGAACCGGTGTGGAAGCTGCTCGACTACGTACTTGAACGGGTCCAGCCGAAGGCGATCCTGTTGGAATGGGATCAGAGCTGGCCAGATTTCGAGGAGCTACTGGCGCATCTTGATCGGGCACGCGCAGCAGTCGCGGCGTCGCAGGCGAAGGTCAGCTAAATGAGTTTGTTGGAGTACCAACGCGCCCTCGGGTTCATTCTCACGGACAGAAAGTTTCGGGCAGCGTTCTTCGCAGGCGACGAGCAGGCCGGGTCGCGGTTCGATCTCACCGAACGTGAGCGGGAAAGCCTGCTCGCGATGCGCCGCGACCGGGTGATGCTGCACAGCCACCTGCTCGCGCACGGTCGACTCGAATTGGGTTTCATGGCGTTTCCCCTAACCGCCGAGATCGTGCACCGCTCGACCGGCGATGAAGCCGAAGACTTCTGTGAAGCGTTCCCGCCGCTACCCGAAGCACGCGGAACCCTGCTTGTTGAAGCAGACCGCGTCTACGCTTATTTTCATCCGCGACTCGAAGCTGGCGAGATCGCGCACCCGTGGGTGGCCGATCTGATGCGGTTCGAATACACACAGGTTCAACTGGGAGCCGACCTCGATGCGTGGCACAGCTCAGTTGTTGCCGGTGAACCGGGCGACGACACCCTCGATCCACGGTCGGGATACCCGTATTGCGGTCAGCACGTGCGGCTCCTCGAATTCACCTACCCCGTCTACGACGTGATGACCAGGCTCGAAGACGGCGAACGCATCGACACTCTGGACCGGCTCCCCGAACCAGCTCAGGTGCTGATGTTCAAAACCCCAGGAAGCCCCTGGGTGCGTTCGTATCGGGTCAACCGGGCAACCGCGGATCTCGTCCGTGCCTGCGACGGCACCCGAACCGTCACTGACGTACTGACTGAGCTGCGTCACACCTACGGGAGCGGAGTTGAACGCGGCGCGCTCGCGGCACTGGACAAACTTCGCGCAGAAGGGCTGGCGATTCTGCTTCCCCAACACCGTCAACCCCAAGCTCCGGCAGCAGGGCAGTCGCAGTCGTGAGCACTCCGGCTCCCGAACCGAGCACCCTCACCACGCTGCGCCGCGTCGTCGCCTTGCTGCGGCCGTACCCGGGAAGAACAGCGTTGGCGCTGGGGCTGGGTGTTCCTCTCGTCGCCTGCGTCACGGCCTCCCCGCTGATCCTGCGCTACATCATCGACGAGGGTCTGACGGCAAATTCACAGCGCGCCCTACTTATTGGTGCGGCACTGATGGCGTCGGTGGCGCTGGTCCAGTTCAGTTGCGCGACACTGCGACGACGCACCGGTGGGCGTCTCGCCGTCGATGCTCAGCGTGATCTGCGGCTGAGCATGGCCCGCAAATTGGCGAGTTTGGATGCGGCCTGGTTTGACCAGGCCCGCACCGGGGGCCTGTTGACCAGGGTGAGTAGTGACATTGATGCGGTGCGTGCTTTCCTCGGGTTTGGGTTTGCGTTCATCGTGATTGATGGACTGACCATGGCCATCGCACTTACCCAGATGTGGCTTCTCGATGTCAGACTCACCGTTCTGACGTTGGTGTTCACCATCCCCACCCTGATTCTCGCGCTGTGGTTTAACAGCCACCTGCGGGTGTCTTTCCACCGTCTGCAAGAACGCAGGTCGGAAGTGACCTCGGTGGTTCACGAGGCGGCAGCGGGCATCAGCGTCGTGAAAACTGCTGGTATCAGCGAACAGTGGAACGACAAGTTCGCGGCCCGTGCGGGGGAGCTACACACCGAGGCGAAAGCCGCGATCCGGTTGCGCTCACGATTCGCGCCGTTGATTACCGCTCTGCCGCAGATCACTGCCGTCACGATCTTGCTGGTGGGCGGTATCGCGACGATCAACGGCTCGCTCTCACTCGGCACGCTCGTCGCATTCAACGTCTATGTGGCGATGGTGGCGGCGCTCGCCGCGGGCGCCAGCCAACTCGTCTCGTCCGCGCAGCGAGCGGCAGTGGGCGGTTCACGGGTGTTTGAGGTCCTCGACGCGCAGCCGCTCATCACCAGTCGCCCCGGAGCCGCTGCGCTACCGCCCGGGAAGGGAGCCGAAATCGCGCTCCGCGACATCGAATTCCGCAGCCTGCAAGGCGCAACGTGGCGGGTACCTGCTGGACGCCACGTCGTCGTACGCGGCGCCGCCGCAACAGGCAAGACCACTCTCGCGCAACTGCTGGTCCGTGACTACGACCCGGATGCGGGAACCGTGTTTATCGATGGCTTCGACGCCACCACCCTCACCGTCGACTCGCTGCGTTCGCAGGTGATCCGCACCCAGCAGGATGCGCTGATGATCGCGGGAACGCTGCGCGACAACCTCTTACTAGGCAGCGCGGTAGAACTCGACCGGATCCGCGACGTCCTGCACGCCGTCGATGCCCTGGACTGGGTCGTCGACGGCGACGCGAACGATGACGACGCACTGCAGGCAGGCCTGGATCGCCGGATCAGCGAACGCGGCGTCGACCTCTCCGGTGGGCAACGTCAACGAATCGCGATGGCACGCGCCATCTTGCGGTCCCCGCGCGTACTGATTCTCGACGGTGCACTGTCCGAGGTGGACGCGGCGACCGAAGCGAAAATTTTGGCCCGGCTTCCCGAAGTATTGACCGGAACCACCGTGATCTACCTCGGCACGTCCTCACCGCATCTGCGCGTCGACGACACCTACGAACTGCGTGATGGGCGCATTCACAAGATCGATGATGCCCCCGCTGAAGATGACCGGCTGCGGTCAGTTGTTGCGGCGAAGGCGGTGACGTAAGTGAAAGAACTTGTCAGTGACCTCAAATGGTTGTGGCCGCTCCTGCGCCCGCACCGCTGGTTCGTGTCCCTCGGTTGCGCCGCGGTGTTGATGCAGACCGCGGTAGGTCTTTCAATCCCGTTCCTCGTCAAAATCGCGATCGACCGGGGTGTGATCGCACAGTCGGTGTCCGTCCTGGCGATGGTCGTGGCCGTGTATATCGGTGTGGTCGTGATTCGGGCGATAGCCGAAGCGCTTGAGATCCTGGCGGTGGGACGTGTCGGGCAAACAGCGCTGCATGAATTGCGGCTGCAGGCGTTCAACAAGGCACAGAAGTCCTCGCTCGACTTCCACCACGAAGAAGGCCCCGGTGGGGTTGTGGCGCGCGTCGTCGGCGACGTCGACTCCCTCGCGTCCCTGCTCACTGATGGCCTCGTTCGCTTCGCCACCTCGATCTTGACGATCGGTGGGGTCGTGGCACTGCTGATCGTGCTGGACCCCGGCGTGAGCGTGGCGCTGCTACTCGCTGTGCCGCCACTGCTGGTTCTGGTGATGTGGTTTCGGCGGGTGTCCACACCTGCGTGGCGGGCGGTGCGCGGAACTGCCGGGCGCGCGATGCGGTCGTGGCACGAAACCATTCAGACAGCCGGACTGCTGCGTAGTTTCGGCACGTCCGGAAACTCGTTCGAGACACTGACGAACGCGGTCGACGAGGAAGCGGGAGCCAACCGCCGCACCGTCGACATCTCGGCGAAATTCTTTCCCGCTGTGGACCTGATCGCCGCGGCAGTCACCGTCACGATCGTGATTTATGGCGGGTTCGGAGTGTTAGGCGGCAGCGTCGAAATCGGCACCTTCACCGCATTCATGCTGTACCTGCGTCTCGCGTTCGGCCCCATCTCAGGACTCTCGCAGCTGTTCGACTCTGTGCAGTCAGGCCTGGCCGGTGCCCAGCGGTTGAGGGCAGTGATGGACCGCGAACCCGATCCGCCGGCACCGCAGAACCCGACACCTCTACCGACGCCTGCCGGACAGGTACGGTTCGACGCCGTCGACTTCGCCTACCCCTCGGGCCCACCGGTTCTGCACGCACTGGACTGGTCGGTACAGGCGGGAGAGACGGTCGCGCTGGTCGGCGTCACCGGTGCGGGAAAGTCGACGATCGCGAAACTGGTGCTGCGGTTCTACGATCCCACAGCGGGACGAGTGCAGATCGACGGAATTGACGTGCGCGACCTCGCCGAAGACGACCTACGTCGGGCTACCGCGTACGTGCCTCAAGAAACGATCCTGTTTTCCGGCACTGTCGCCGACAACATCGCCCTAGAGCGCCCCGACGTC
>JAAYXN010000154.1 GCA_012515885.1 Rhodococcus sp. (in: high G+C Gram-positive bacteria) | reverse complement strand
TACACACCGTGTCCCATTCAAACTCGCGCGAGTTGACTTCCGGCTCACGCATCCAGTCGTACTGGCCGTGCATGACGTTGTGACCGATTTCCATGTTGTCGAGGATCTTGGAAACACCCAACGCCCCCACACCGGCAATCCACGCGGGCGGAAAGAACCCGAGGAACAGCAAGCCGCGTCCGGCGACTTCAAGACCTCGCTGCGCCTTGATGATGTTGTAGAGATACTCGCGGTCCGCACTACCCAGATCAGCGGTGATGCGGTCACGGATGGCGTCGAGTTCGCGACCGAGCTCTTCTACCTGCTCGGCCGTGAGAACCCGCGGCTGCGGGGTGTGCGCTGGTTCGCTAGTGCTGTCTTTACGTGAGCCCCCGGAAAGAAAAGACGGCATGGGCAGGAAGGGCAACGAAATTCCGAACATGACGTTCTCCAAACCTCGGTAATTCGTGGGTGTTCAGATATCTGAGATATCGGTAAAGATCAGATATCTCAGATATCGATGACGACGTCGCCGACGGGCACGGAAACACACAGTTGGATCTGTTTGTTTGGCTCGTCATCAATATCGCCGGTGCGCACGTTCTTTGTGCACCCTGATGTTTTCGTCGACGTGCAGGTGTAGCAAATTCCCATACGGCATCCGAATTCTGGTGTCAGCCCAGCTGATTCGGCCTGCTCTAGGAGAGTTTGACCATCGTTGTCCGCTCGGACGTCGCTGCGAGCGAAGGTGAGTTCGCCACCAGACTCGCCCACCTCGACGGAAGCGGGAGCGAACTCCTCAGTGTGCAGGCGATCCTCGATGCCTTCGCTGCGGTAGATCTCGCGCACCGACTCCATCAACGGAGCTGGGCCGCACAGGTAGGTCTGCGCGTCACGGAACCACGGCGCTGCCGTCTGCAGATGTTCGAGGGAAAAGAAGCCTTCGACCGTAATCAGTGAGTCTTCGCTCACCTCGCCGTCGCTAGTGTCGTCGGCCTCAGCGTCAGAGCTGGCACTGTCCCCGATGAATCCCCACACCACGTTCACGGTGCTGGTGGCGGCAAGCGTCTTCAGCTCATCCAGGTAGGGGACCTCGGCGGGGGTCATCGCATAGTGCACAAATGTAACGGTTCCGGCGTACTTCTCGTCCACCAATGTGCGGATCATCGACATCACAGGGGTGATACCCGACCCACCGCTAATCAGGACTATCTGATCGGGCCGAGGCTGAGGTAGGTGGAACTCGCCCTGAGCCTGCGAGAGCGCGTACACATCACCGGGCCGCGCATGTTCACGGAGGTAGCGAGTGACAAACCCATCCGGGTGCGCCTTCATCGTCAACTCAATGAGACCCTCGCGGGTATGTACCGAGCCTGCGGGCGAGAAGCAGCGCGTATGCCGCACACCATCGATAACGACGCCCAGCTGCACAAACTGGCCAGGCTGGAATCCTCGCCACTGCCGCGTTGGACGCAACGTCAACGTGACCGTTTCGGCTGTCCGCCGCTCGGCACGCACCACCTGCGCACGCAGTTCCCGGGCCGTTAGCGCCGGGGTAATGAGCTCAAGATAGCGGTCCACGCTGTGCGGGGTCGCCATTGATTCCACGAGCGACAGCGGCGACAGCCGCGCGAACAGTGAGCGCGCAGCGGACGCGGGAGTCGACAATTTCGACGGCTTCCGTCGGGGCTGGAGCTGTGTCACAACAACCTCCCTTTTTCAGTGCACGGTCGTACACTAACTACAGTGTCGCGACGGCAAGGCGAGACTGTCAATCAAGATGTGACGGTCGACACACTCCTAGATGGCCGTTCGCTGATGCTGGTTCGGTGCTGGTCAACCAGACCGAGATAGAGCCGAGAAACGTAGGCGAGAAATGACGACAGATAAACTCCTCTTGGTGAGGAACTCCGAGGCTGGACCCGAGTCAAGAGCCGCCCGCAAAGAACGGACGCGCAAAGCCCTCATTGACGGCACCCTTGAGCTTCTTGCGGATCGGAGCTTCGCAAGCATCAGCCTGCGCGAGGTCGCACGCACCGCCGACATCGTTCCCACCGCCTTCTACCGTCACTTCGCCTCGCTAGAAGAGCTTGGTGTGGTGCTCGTCGAAGAGAGCATGCGGGTACTGCGTCAAATGCTTCGCGAAGTCAGACGCACCACCACACCGCAGTCGGCCAAAGAATCACTCGATGTCCTCGTTAGACACGTCTCCGCGCACGAAGCACAGTTCCGCTTCTTCAGCCGCGAGCGCTACGGCGGCGTCCCCGAAATCCGTCGGGCCATTGCCGCCGAAATGCGCGTCTTTTCCACCGAACTCACTATCGATCTCTCCCGCGTTCCCATGCTGGCGCAATGGAACTCCGATGATCTAGAGATGACCGCCGACCTCATCGTCTCCACCATGCTTTCCGCCGTCATCGGGTTGCTGGAGGCTGATGCCCCCGGCGCACGGTCACGCGACGAAGTCATCACTCAGGCAGAGCGGCAACTGCGCCTGATCCTTCTCGGTATTGGCCAATGGCGGCAACACCCGTCCTAGCTGAGTTCGATACCTACAAGCTCTAGGCGGCCGTCTGCTCGGGGGCGCGCACGGCAAGCAAAGCCGCGAGTCCAAGACCCAGGACAACGAGCAAGCCCGCAATGCCCGCACGATCTGCGGCGAACGCCCACGCAAACAGACCAAATAGCGCGGGCGAGAGGAAGGACACCGCACGTCCCGTCGTGGCGTAGAGCCCAAAGAACTGGCCCTCCCTGCCCGGAGGCGTGATGCGCGCAAGGAACGTGCGCGCAGACGACTGGGCCGGGCCAACGAAAAGGCACAGTGCAAGTCCGAAAATCCAGAACATCAGCGGACCGGACACCACCAGCAGAATCAGGCCGACAACGATCATGGACGCCAGCGAAAACGCGATCACTGTCTTTGGGCCGATCCGATCGTCGTAGCGCCCGGCGACGAGCGCGCCGATCGCCGAGATCACGTTGGCAGCCACACCGAACAGCAGGACATCTGCCGCAGAGATTTCGTACACCGTCACGGCGAGGACCGCGCCGAAAGTGAATACACCGGCGAGCCCATCACGAAAAAGAGCGCTGGCTCCAAGGAACCAGACAGTGCGGCGATCGCTAGCCCATAGGTCCTTGATATCGCGCCACAGTAATCGGTAGGACTCGATGAATCCCGGGCTATCTTGGGCCGATTCAGTAGGCGGCAGTTCGGGGACCTTCAGCAGAACCGGGATCGCAAAGACGGCGAACCACACGGCCGCAAGCAGCACCACCATGCGGATATTCATTCCATCTTCGACGTCGATGCCCAGCAGTCCGCGACTATCTCCGTCACCAGCGATGAAGCCGAAGTAGGCCACCAGCAGCAGCACGATGCCACCGAAGTAGCCCATTGCCCAACCGAATCCGGAGATACGGCCGATATTCTCCGGCACCGACACCTGACGCAACATCGCGTTATAGGGCACGTTGGCCAGTTCGAAAATCACTGATCCGGCAGCAAGGAGGACAAGACCGAGCCACAGGTACTCGTAGGAATCCTTGACGAAGAACATGCCCAACATGCAGCCGACAGTCGCGAACGTGAGCAACCCCAGGGCTCGTTTTCTGCGTCCCGACGCGTCAAAGCGCTGTCCCGTGACCGGCGCCAGTACTGCGATGAGGAAGCCCGCGATTGCCAGAGACCATCCCAGCCACGCACCTGCCGAAATCGAGCCGGGCAAATCAGCACCGACGGCGTCAGTGAGATACACCGAGAAGACGAACGTCACGATGACCGCATTGAAGGCCGCTGACCCCCAATCCCACAGACCCCACGCAAACACCTGACGTCGTGTGGCGGCCTCGCCGATCCCCGCCTGTCCTCGCACATCCGCGATCATGGTCGGCAGCTTATTCCAGCTCACCGCGATGGCCGACCTTCGCCACACCAGGGCGCAGCGCCTACCGCCAACTTAGGGTGCACCTAGTTGCATAGGCACCTCGTTGCATAGATACTGATTCTTGTGGCACTCGAACATGCACTACTTGTCTCCCTGACCGAGCAGGAAGGGTCCGGGTACGAACTGGCCCGACGATTCGACAAGTCGATCGGGTTCTTCCATTCGGCAACTCACCAGCAGATCTACCGAGTCCTGCGGCGAATGAGCGACGCCGGGTGGGTGGAGGCCGAATCCGTCACGCAGGACGGACGCCCAGACAAGAAGGTCTACCGCGTCACCCCCACAGGCCGCGACGAACTTGCCCGATGGATCGCCGAACCCAGCGAAGCGCACCAAGTACGCAGCGATCTCGGCGTCAAAATCCGCGCAGCAGCCTACGGCGATCTGGATTCGCTGCTCCGCGAAATCGAGCAGCAGCGCGACACCCACAGCGCACGACTTGAGCTGTACCGCAGCATCGAAAAACACGACTTCCCCAACCCCAGCCAGCTCACCGGAACCGCACTGCACCAATACCTCGTGCTACGCGGCGGCATCCGCGTCGAAGACTGCTTCGTTGCCTGGTGCGAAGAAGTTCTCAGCGCCCTCCACGCCGACGCCGCTCCCCCACAGCCTTAAGTCCCGCACAGCCTTAAACCGTCTCCCTCCACCGAACGCGCACAGCCCCGCGCACACACAAGTAAGGACGAGCCCATGACCGAGAATCCAACGTCGACTGACTATCCGAAACTTCTTTCACCACTTGATCTCGGATTCACGACGCTCAAAAACCGCGCCATCATGGCGTCGATGCACACCGGTCTAGAAGACCGTGCCAAAAACATCGACAAGCTCGCCGCGTACTTCGCCGAGCGTGCCCGCGGCGGGGTTGGGCTGATCATCACTGGCGGCTACGCCCCCAACCGGACTGGTTGGCTGGCACCGTTCGGTGCCAAACTCACCAACCGACTCGAAGCGCGTCGACACCAGAAGATCACCTCAGCAGTTCACGCCGAGGGCGGAAAGATCGCGCTGCAGATTCTGCACGCAGGCCGCTACAGCTACCAGCCGCTCAGCGTCAGTGCCTCCGCTATCAAGGCACCGATCAACCCGTTCAAGCCGCGCAAACTCACCAGTCGCGGCGTGCGCTGGCAGATCCGTAACTATGTGCGTTGCGCACGGCTCGCGCAGAAGGCTGGATATGACGGCGTCGAAATCATGGGCGGTGAAGGCTATTTCATCAACCAGTTCCTCGCCGAACGCACCAACAAGCGCACCGACGAATGGGGAGGCACCCCCGAGAATCGTCGACGTATCGCCGTCGAGATCGTCCGACGCACCCGCCAGGCAGTCGGACCGAACTTCATCATCGTGTTTCGACTCTCCATGGCAGACCTCGTTGAAGGCGGTCAAGAGTGGGACGAAATCGTGGCGCTGGCACAGGAAGTTGAAGCCGCAGGCGCCACCATCATCAACACCGACATCGGCTGGCACGAGTCGCGGGTTCCGACCATCGTCACGTCCGTGCCGCGGGCAGCGTTCGTCGACATCACCGGCAAGCTCGAAAAGCACGTGAGCATCCCCGTCGCAGCCGCCAACCGCATCAACATGCCGCAAGTCGCCGAAGAAGTCCTCACCCGCGGCGAAGCCCAACTGATCGCGATGGCCCGCCCCTTCCTCTCCGACCCCGACTGGGTACGCAAAGCAGCAGCGGGCGCCCCAGACGAAATCAACACCTGCATCGCCTGCAACCAGGCGTGCTTGGACCACGCGTTCCAGAACAAGCACGTCTCATGCCTGCTCAACCCGCGTGCCGCACGCGAAACCGAACTGGTACTTCTTCCCACCCGCCGCACCAAGCGGCTCGCCGTCGTCGGCGCAGGCCCAGCAGGACTCGCTGCCGCAACCAACCTGGCACGCCGCGGACACACCGTCACCCTGTTCGAAGCTGGCCCCGAAATCGGCGGCCAATTCGGCATCGCCAAGCGGATTCCCGGCAAAGAAGAATTTGCCGAGACCATCCGCTACTACACCCGCCAACTCGACCTCACCGGTGTCGACGTCCGCCTGGGCACACGGGTGAGTGCCGCCGACCTCACCGGAAACTTCGACGAAGTCATCCTCGCCACCGGTGTCAGCCCGCGCGTACCAGCCATCCCCGGCATCGAACACCCCTCTGTCCTCACCTACCCAGAGGTGGTTCGAGACGGAAAGCCCGTCGGCAAAACCGTCGCCGTTATCGGCGCCGGCGGTATCGGCATCGACGTCAGCGAATTTCTCACCACCGAGAACTCACCCAGCCTCGACCTCAAAGAGTGGAAGCAAGAGTGGGGGGTCACCGACCCAGAAAAAGCTCCAGGCGCGCTCACCACACCCGTCCCAGAAAAATCGCCCCGCGAGGTCTACCTGCTTCAACGCAAAAAGGGCCGGATCGGTGCCGGGCTCGCAAAAACCACCGGCTGGGTCCACCGCGCCTCAACCAAAGCGAAAGGCGTCCACGAACTGACCGGCGTCAACTACGAACGCATCGATGACGACGGCCTGCACATCAGCTTCGGCGAAAACCATGAGAACCCCCGCACACTGGCCGTCGACACCGTCGTGATCTGCGCGGGACAAGAATCCGTGCGTGATCTCGTCGATGAACTCACCGTCGCCGGTGTCCTCACCCACGTCATCGGCGGAGCCGACGTCGCCGCCGAACTTGACGCCAAACGCGCCATCGAACAGGGCACCCGACTGGCAGCCTCGCTGTAAGCGGCTAGTCTGACTGGCTGTGAGCTTGCCGACACCGAACCCCACTGCCCGTGCCGTCGTGACCGGCGCCTCCTCCGGAATCGGGGAGGCGCTGGCCGCTGACCTCGCTGCCCGCGGCCATTCCCTGATCCTCGTAGCCCGTCGCGGCGACATCATGGAGAAGCTCGCTACCGAGCTTCGTGACCGTCATTGCGTTGACGTCGAGGTCCGTGCCTGCGATTTGTCCAACCGCGAGCAGCGCGTACCCCTCATTGAGGAACTGTCTGGACGCGAGATTTCCATCCTGTGCAACAACGCAGGAATTGCGACCTTTGGCCCCCTCAAGGATCTCGACTTCGACTACGAGCGGGACCAGGTCGAGCTGAACGCAGTCGCCGTCCACGACCTGACCCTGGCAGTGCTGCCCGGAATGTTGAACCGCAAATCCGGTGCCATCCTCATGGTCGGTTCTGCGGCCGGAAACATGCCGATCCCCAACAACGCGACCTACGCGGCAACCAAGGCGTTCGTGAACACCTTCTCCGAGTCGCTGCGCGGCGAACTAAAGGGCACGGGAGTCAACGTCACGCTCCTCGCCCCCGGGCCGGTGCGTACCGAAACACCTGACCCCGCCGATGCGTCGTTCCTCGACAAGCTGGTACCAGACGCACTGTGGATCTCCAGCGAGTACACCGCCAAGGTCTCCCTCGACGCCCTCGCTGCCAACAAGATGCGCATCGTTCCTGGCATCATCAGCAAAGCCATGTCGACGGCAGGCCAGTACAGCCCCCGCGCGATCGTTGCGCCGATCGTCGGCTCGTTCTACAGCAAACTCGGCAGCGAAAAATAGCCCGTCACAGGCCGTCGATGTCGCTACCTGCGGCGTCGACGGCCTGTTCCAAATAGGCTCCTGCTGAATTCGCGTCCTGCCGACGACGCAGCCGAACGCAGGAAACCTTTGACGGCAGAATTGCCCAACACCTGATCGGCCAGCGACGGCTCGCCCGCGTCCCGCGGTACCTCTGCCTCTGGTAGTTCAGTAGGCAGGGTTGGCAAGTCGATACCCGCGTCCACGCCCTCGCCGTCCGCCATTTTTGCGGTCAGCTTCTCGTAGGCCGATTCTCGATCAATGGTGTCGAGGTACTTGCTGGCCAACATGCTCGCACGTGCCGCGGCAGCAATCGCATCCTCTCCAATGGTGTCCATTAGGGAGCGTGGAGGACGAATCCTCGTCCACGCCACCGGGGTTGGCGCACCCTTCTCGGAGAGCACCGTCACGATGGCCTCACCAGTGCCCAACGACGTCAGCACCTCTTCCAGGTCATAGTGCTTCGTCTTCGGATAGGTACGGACAGTCTTGCTGAGCGCCTTCTGGTCGTCGGGGGTAAACGCACGCAAGGCATGTTGAATACGGGCACCCAACTGTGAGAGCACCGCATTGGGAATATCTGTCGGCAGCTGAGTGCAGAAAAAGACACCGACACCCTTGGACCGGATCAGCTTGACCGTCTGTTCCACCTGGTTCAAGAACGCTTTCGATGCGTCCGTGAACAGCAGGTGTGCCTCGTCGAAAATGAAAATGAGCTTCGGCTTGTCGATGTCGCCGACTTCAGGGAGCGCTTGAAACAGATCGGCAAGCACCCACATGAGGAACGTCGAGAACAACACCGGTCGGGT
>JAAYXN010000153.1 GCA_012515885.1 Rhodococcus sp. (in: high G+C Gram-positive bacteria) | reverse complement strand
GGGGAAGAGGGGGAGGTGGAGCGCACCTACCGCGTGCATGGGCACCTGTTCTTTGCCACCAGCAACACTCTTGCGGACCATTTTGACTATGCGAATGACCCTGATGGGGTGACGATCGATTTCACGACGGCGCACCTATGGGATGCGACGACGATCGCGGCCCTCGATGCCGTCGAAGACCGCTACCGTCGCCGCGGCAAGACGGTGACGCTTGTTGGTCTGGATGAGCATTCCGCGGCTCTTCACGCCCGCCTGTCGTTGACTGGGTAGGCGTCGGCCCACACGTCGCATGGAAATTTGCGCCCGCCCACCCCGCATAACGGGTGGGAGGGCACAAAAATGGGTGGGACGTGGCAGACCTACAGCAGTGCGTCAGGCCACTGCGCTTCCCTCCACTGTTGCCGTTCTAGGTCACGTGACCTAGTTTTGGGGATGTGGACGACACACTGCAGTTAAATGCTGATGGGCCCGTACTGATCGTCGGCGGTTACGGCACTGTTGGCGCCGAACTCGCACGACTGGCAGCGCCGGAGTGGCCACTACTACTGACCGGCCGTACTCCGGAAAAGGGCCAGCCGCTGGCCAGAGAACTTGGCGCGAAAGTTGCACGGTGGGATCTCGATGACCCGCAACCGTTCCAGGCGAACGTGCGCGCCGTGGTGAGCGCGGTCAACGACCCAGACGATCGAGTGCTCCGGGCGGCTGCCAGCGCTGGGATTCCCTACGTCGACATCACCCGCTGGACAGTCCGATTGACCAGAGCGGTTGCGGCTGCGGCAGTTGCCAGGCCGGCCGCTCCGGTTCTCTTGTCGTCGGCGTGGATGGGCGGTATCACCAGCCTGGTGGCGGCCGCCCTCGCGCACGAAATCGGAGGAGCCTCGCAGGTAGACATTGCAATCAGGTATGACCTCGACGACCGCGCCGGAGCGGACTCGGTGGAATTCATGGATCGACTCGGACTGAACTTCGAAGTAGTCGATGAAGGTCAACAGAAACTGGTGATGCCACTGTCGGACATTGGCACAGTGGCTATCGGAGAGGATCACACTAAAGTCGCGCGAATCGACACTCCCGAACAATTCACGCTGCCACTGACTTTGGGAGTACATACCGCACGCACCCGTATCGGGTTCAGTGCGCGATCGTCGACCTATGCCCTGCTGGCCGCACACAAGCTCGGCGTCTTCCGGTGGGGGCGCGGTGAGCGCTGGACGGGTTTGCGCCGGTCAATGCTCTATTCGCCAGGGGAAGGCGGAAGCGCCCGCATCCGAATCGAAGTGCGAGGCGACCACGGTAGCCGCTCAGTGACCGTCATCGACCCTGCCGGACAGGCTCATCTCACCGCTGTCGGAGGCCTCCTCGGGCTGAGGAGAGTCCTCGGAGTCGACGTCACTCCAGCGCCTCCCGGAGTCAGCTTCCCAGAGCAGACCGACCGCCCGCAGGATGTCATCACTTGGCTGGAGAAGGCCGAAATCCAGGTGGAGCGAGCATGACCGGCGGCGCCACGGTCCGGGAATCACGGCTCACCAAAGCCGGTGCGCACAAACGGGCACAGCTACTCGACGCTGCCGAGAAGCTAATCACCACAAGCGGCGTCGACGTCTCGCTGCGTTCTATCGCCACCGAGGCGGGAGTCGCTATTGGGCATCTACAGCACTATTTCCCCAGCCGCGCTGAGCTTATCCACGCTGTACTTGAGCGTGCGCTGCAACGCTCTCTCGATCGACTCGCCGCGACCGTCGGCGGCGCTCCTGCCCCGCCTGAACAGGTTGTTTCCGTGGTGCTCGCCGAGCATGACGATCCACTGTTGGTACGCCTCTATGTAGAAGTGTGGGCCAGCGCTGCCCGAGACGAGGCAATCGCATCGGTGGTCCGAGAGTTCTACCGCAGTTACACAGAGCACGTCGCCGCCTATATCCGCGGCTGTTGTCCGCATCTGCCGGAAAGCACTCTCCGAGCTCAAGCGGAGGCCTTCGTTGCTCTGATGGAAGGCGCCTCACTGATCCGATCAGGTATCGCCGGAACACAAAGCGCTGCCACGGACGCTGAGATCACCGGGG
>JAAYXN010000152.1 GCA_012515885.1 Rhodococcus sp. (in: high G+C Gram-positive bacteria) | reverse complement strand
GCTGACGGTGCCGCTGAGTACGACTGGCGGAATTGGTAGCGAAGTACTCCAGGACGTCCTTGTTGACCTGGCAGAACACGTCACAGCGCGGAGAGCTGCGCAACTCGTCTCGGTACTTCACGCTGAAGCTGCTCGCAGCACGGCGCGTAACCAGCTCGAAGCGTTCCTCCTCAGTGATCATGCTGTGGCTCTCGGTGCGCGGGTGGCCCGCGATCGTCTGCCTGACCTGGTCCCACTTGAGCCGCCCCTTCCGGTCAATGCCGAGCAGGCTTTGCGCAGTGCGCGCTGGTGGCAGGCCCGGATGGCGAGCGAGTCAACCCCGCGCCGTCGCGCACTCATGCGCGACGTGCAGCGCCATTGCTTGCGGATCTGGGCGTCGGCAAGCGGCGCAGGTGCGGCGCTTGCCGCGGACGGACACCGCCCCGCATGACAGCCCAACCACAGGAAGCTCTGCCGCCGGTAGCGCAGGCAGTCGTCGCACGCTGGAACCCGTCCGGGCTACGCCAACTGACGGCCGATGGTGTTGTTGTCGTTGGTCCACCGCGATCGGGAAAAAGCGCAATTGAGGAAGAGCTGCGTCGTCTCATCGCCGAGTCGGACGCGCAAATTCAGCTTGTTGAGGACCAATCGGCGGCGTCCGTAGCGCTCATGGTGTTGGACGCGTCAGCAGCTCTCGGCCGTGAAGAACTGACCGTCCTCGACTCGATCGTTCCGGGCCAATCAGGCAAGGATCAGGCGTCGGGCGGACGCGAGCTTTCCCCGCATCAACCAGGAAGCTCACGCGCAATCGATGTGGTGTTTGCGCTCAATAAGATTGATGTTCATCAGGATTGGGCGCGCGTCGCCGACCGTAACGCGCAACTGTTAGCCCATCATGACCCGAGTTTCGACGGCGCCGTCATCCATCCCGTGTCGGCGCGGCGGTCCTCGGGAGTAGATGAGCTTTTCGATGCGATCGTCGACATCGCGGCCGCGCGGCGGTCAACGCAACAGCAGCAGACAAACACTCAGGCAGTGCTCACCCAAACCAAACAGATGATCGCGAACACCATGCGGTCGGTGCAGGACGGGTCAGCAGAAGCAGCGCTACGGGCTGAACGGACGAGGGTCGCCTCGGGTCGCGATGGTGGACGCGCCGAACAAGTGACAGCGCTGCGTAGCCACATCCAACTGGCAAAAGTGTCGCTGCTTCACGAGGTTGCCGGATTGGCTCGCGCGGCGACGAGGGCGTCACGCGCAGACATTGATCAGGCGGATCGACGCGCACTCGCTACGTATCCGCAGCGTTTGGCGGAGCAGTCAGCGAAACAGACCGCTTTCGTCGTTGATCTGGTGCAACGCAGAATCGACCAGCTCGCTAAGAGCGTCAATCTCGTGTTGCCGCCGTCGCAGAATCCGGCAGCGGCGCAGTTCGCGCAAGATTTTGAAGAACCCGATCGCCGGCGCCGCGGCCTCGAAGACCAAATGGCGATCCTGCTGGGTGCGTCCGCAGGGTTGGGGCTGGGGCGCCTGGTGGTGTCGTCATTCACGCTGGTGCCTGCGCTCGATATTGCGTCGATTCCGGTGACGCTGCTACTAGGTGCTGCTGCGGCCTGGTGGTTGATGCGGGCCCGAGCCCATATCGCGGACCGCGCCCATATTCGTCAGTGGGCGGCGGAAAGCGTGGCGCATGTGCGCGGCGCGTGGGAACAAATCGTTCTCGCCCGCCTCCTCGAAGCAGAATCGCAGCTCAGCGAGCAGATCATTGCCGTATCGCGAGCGCATGCCGCCAAGGTCGACGAACGTATCGCCGCGATCGATAGTGAACTTCGACGCCTCGGCAGTGAGCGAGCCGGAAAAATCGCGGCCTGCGAGAAAGATCTGGAAGTACTGACCGGGCTGGGGTGACACCGATCAGCGAGCGGCGGCCACCGCCGATATGATCGTTCCCAGTGCCTGCGAGTACACGCAGAGTCACCAACACACAGAGTCACCAACAAACTGCGCCCGCAGCATTCATGATGGTGTGCGTCATACTGGACAAGAAAATCGCGCGGGGGACTCCCTAAACAGGGTTGAGCGCGCTACCGTCGCTTGCGACCCGACGTGCATGAAGGGGGATGCCTCCTATGGCAACCATGGATAGCCCACTGCTACCTGAACTCGATCCCGAGTCATTCGGCCATGGTTCTGGCCCCGTGGCTCTGACCGACCTGACCCACGACATCGACGGTGACGGCGTACTCGATACGCAAACGTTCGTGGTCGGGGATTCGACGGTCGTCGCGTCCGACATGGATGGTGACGGCGACGCCGATCACCTCACCATGTTCGACTCGTCCGGCGGCTTCGAGTCCTGGGAATTCCAGCGTCACGACGACGGCACCGAAACCTGGACCCGGACCGACGAGGGCAACCTTTCCGGCCTCTAGAACCCCGCAGGTCGCGTTACGCCGCCACTACCTCAGTGGCGGCGTGCACAGTACTTGCTGCCGTACTGGATCGATCCTGTGACAGATCCGACCGCACCCAGTTGTCGGTGAGTGGTCTATTCGAGTTAACCTCTATGAATAGGACACCCGGCGCCCGCGACCGTCCATGCGCCTGTGGACGGACCTGGCGTGGCCCCGCAGAGAGGGGAAATTGGATGGTGCACGCATCCGATCCGGCCCACCCCAGGAGAGTTTGATGACCTCAGCGACCATTCCCGGTCTGAACGGAACCGATGGCACTCCCCCCACCCAGCACAGCGAATTGCTCGCTTGGGTGCGTGAGGTTGCCGAGCTGACCCAGCCTGACCGTGTTGTGTGGGCTGACGGCTCCGACGAAGAGTGGGATCGCCTAACGTCGCAGCTCGTTGAGGCAGGAACGTTTACTCGCCTCAACGATGAGAAGAAGCCGAACTCTTTCCTCGGCAACTCGGACCCGACGGATGTGGCGCGCGTTGAGTCGCGTACCTACATCTGCTCGAAGGAAGAAATCGACGCTGGCCCCACCAATAACTGGATGGACCCGGCCGAGATGCGC
>JAAYXN010000151.1 GCA_012515885.1 Rhodococcus sp. (in: high G+C Gram-positive bacteria) | reverse complement strand
TGAAGCAACCGAGTACCGGTCGAGCAACCAAGTACCGGTTGGGTAGCCGAGCACCACCCAGCCAAACCGTCGCCTGGTATCTATCACAGCCAAATGGATAGAATCATGTGATAGACACCCATACGCACCCCGTACCGCCAGTTCCTTCTGTGCCGTCTTCGATGCCGCGCTGCCTGCTCTCTCGCGTCATCACCTCGGCGCTCGCGTACCGGTCACGCGGGCAACCCGTTCGTCACGGCCAACTAGTTCGTCACGGTCTTTAGTTTCCGGAGGTTTATTTCGTGCCCGAGTTCACCACACCGCATTCTTTCACTATCCCTGACGACGCGTCGGTCGTGGACTCCGTCTTCACTCGCGCGCAGAAAACCCCCACCGAACCGGTGTTTAAGCGCAAGATTGGCTCCGTCTGGACCGACGTGAGCGCGGCTACCTTTGCCGCAACGGTGGCGGGTGTTGCGAAAGGCCTCATCGAACTTGGAGTGCAGCCGGGTGAGCGCGTCGCGCTGATGTCCGCCACCCGATACGAGTGGTCACTGATCGACTACGCGATCTGGGCCGCAGGTGGTGTCACGGTCCCGATCTACGAAACGTCGGCAGCGGACCAGGTGCGCTGGATTCTTGAGGACTCGGAAGCATCCGTCCTCGTCATCGAAACTGCTAAGCACCGCGCGGCGATCTCTGCGGTTGCCGACGCTGCCCCGAGCCTCCGCACCGTGCTGCAGATTGAGCCGGCGGATGACGGCTCTGGTGCCGCCAGTAAGGGCGCAGTGGACGAACTCATCGAGTTGGGATCGTCAGTGTCCGATGACACGCTGCGAGCACGCACGGAAGCCGTCACAGCCAACGATCCAGCGACATTGATTTATACCTCGGGAACTACCGGTCGCCCCAAGGGTTGCACCCTCACTCACCGCAACCTTCTCGCAGAATCAGCCGGTCTGTTGGAAACGTCACTGGGCACATTCATCGCGAACCGGGATGCCCCGTCTACGTTGATGTTCCTGCCGATGGCGCACGTCCTCGCCCGGGCAGTGAGCATTGCCGCGTTCAACGGCGGCGCCGTCGTCGGCCACACCAGCGACATCCCCAACCTTGTTCCGACGTTCGGAGAGTTCAAACCGGACTTCATTCTTTCGGTACCGCGAGTGTTCGAGAAGGTCTACAACACCGCCCGTTCGAAAGCCCACGATGCGGGCAAGGGCAAGATTTTCGATGCCGCGGCTGACACCGCCATCGAGTGGAGCAAGGCTCTCGATACCGACGGTCCCGGCCTGCTGCTGCGTGCCAAACATTTCGTGTTCGACAAGCTCGTGTACTCCAAACTGACTGGCGCGCTCGGCGGTCAGTGCCTGCTGGCCATTTCCGGTGGCGCGCCCCTTGGTGACCGCCTTAACCACTTCTTCCGCGGCATTGGCGTCACCATCTACGAGGGTTACGGCCTGACCGAAGCGTCAGCCGCATTCTCAGTCAATAGCCCCGGTAACCAAAAGATCGGCACCGTCGGGCCGCCGCTGCCAGGCAACACCGTGCGAATCGCGGACGACGGCGAAATCTTGCTCGCGGGCCCGATCATTTTCGATTCGTACTGGCGCAACGAGACAGCCACCGCTGAAGCTATCAACGACGGCTGGTTCCATACGGGCGATCTCGGCAGCATTGACGACGACGGCTTTATCTCGATCACTGGCCGCAAGAAGGAAATCCTCGTCACAGCGGGCGGAAAGAACGTTTCCCCCGCACAGTTGGAGGACAGCCTGCGTTCCCACGCACTGATTAGCCAGGCCATCGTGGTGGGCGATCAGCAGCCCTTCATCGGCGCATTGATCACGATCGATGCAGATGCCCTTCCCGCCTGGAATGAACAGCACGGCAAGCCCGCCGACACCAAGGTTGCAGATCTGCTGACCGATCCCGACCTCACAGCCGAAATCGATCAGGCTGTCGCCGAAGCGAATACGTTGGTCTCCAAGGCTGAGGGCATCAAAAAGTACCGCATCTTGCCGGTCGACTTCACTGAAGAATCCGGTGAATTGACGCCGACAATGAAGCTCAAGCGCGGCGTCGTCTACGAGTCGTTTGCGGACGATATCGCCAAGATTTACGGCCGTTAAGACAGCAACTGATTGAGCCTGGCGCCCAACACATCCCAGCGCCAGTCTCGCTCGATCCACTCCCGACCGGCCGCGCCCATCTGTGCGGCCCGGTCGGGATCTCGAAGCAGTGCACTGACCTCTCGGGCAACCTCGTCTACTGAACGACCGTTGACGACGACGCCAGTTTCGCCCTGGCGCACCGTTTCTGGCGCTCCCCCTGAGTTTCCAGCAACGACGGGAACCCCCGACGCGGACGCCTCCAGAAACACGATTCCCAGGCCCTCCACATCAAGCCCGCCGCCACGAGTACGGCACGGCATCGCGAACACGTCCGCAATAGTGTGGTGCGATGCAAGCTCGCTGGAAGGGACGGTGCCGGTAAAGACCACATGCTCCTCCATGTCGACCTCGCGAGCGAGGCGGCGCAGCCGATCCTCGTAGGGGCCGCCGCCAACAATCACCAGCACCGCACCGTCGACTGCACGCCGGATCTGCGGCAGCGCCCGGATGAGCACATCCTGGCCTTTACGCGGCACGAGGCGCGAGAGACACAGAACCGTCGGCCGACTCCCCAAACCGTACCGACGTCGCAGTTCTTCGCGGGCAGCGGAATCTGGATGAAATCGTCCGGTATCAACACCACCTGGGAGGTGTTCGAGCGCGGCATGTGGACCAAACGCCGCAGAAAATCGGCGGCGCGTGTATTTGCTGACGTAGGTCACCACGTCCGCGTGCTCACCGATCTGGCGCAGAGCGCTGCGCGCCACCGGAAGCATCGACCAGCCGACTTCATGCCCGTGCGTGCTAGCCACGATGCGCTGTGCCCCCGCCCTGCGCATGGCAGGCGCGAGCAACGCTAGCGGCGCCGCGGCGCCAAACCACACGGTGTCGCACTCGTATTCGGCGACAAGTTTGGCTGCGCGACGCGCTACGAGCGGTGTCGGCAACATGAGCGGCGTCGGGTGACGAACAACCGGATATGCCTGCTTCGCATCGAAACGCGTATGGGAGTCGCCGCGCCACCTGGGCGCGTACACGACGAGTTCGTCCGCGGGAAGCTGGCTGCAAAACGCACTCAAAAACGACTGGATGCCTCCCGGGCGCGGGAGAAAGTCGTTCGTTACCAGCAGGGTGCGACGCATGTCTTTAACGTAGGTCCCGGCCTGTGCGGCCGCTCACCGAGGGGTGGCGGCGATGGGAACGCTACCTAAGCGCGGTTGGCGCCCAGCTCGTCCACTCAGCCACTAGCTGATCGACACCAACCCCCAACACGGTTCGGAGCTTGTCGTCGATCTCAGCGTCGCTGTGGGGTCCGGATGCAAGCGCCCGGTATAGCTCGGTCAGTTCCTGCTCGCCGTAGCGGTCAGCGACAAAGAGCGCCAGCAACCACGATGTCTTGTAGGCGGCTGCCGCCGACTCACCGGCAAAGTCGCTATCTGACGGAATCGTGAGCCGATTCTGCGAACCACTCTGAGTCCCGTCTACCTGCGTAGCAAGTTCGGGTGCGATAGCGCGTGGTGAACGCGGATCATCCCGGTAGGCAACGTATTCGGCATAACCCTCAAGCATCCACATCGGCGAACCGTCGACGGTTTCCGAGCGCGCCGCGACATGTGTCAGCTCATGACGCAACACAGCGCGACGCTCCTGCGGATCCAAACGCTCATCTGCTGACGGCGCAAAAATGATCCGCTGACCCGACACCACCCCGTCAGCATGCACGGGGCTATCGGACACGGCGACGGCGGCGATGCTCGCACTATCGTGGCCATCGCCCACGAAATCGGCGCCAACCAGATCGGCAAACTCCGCATCGGTACCCGTCACAACAACGACCGCGCGGCGCGGCCATTCGACGCCCCACACCGAGCTCACATGATCAACCGCGGCACCCAACTCGTCAGCGATCGACTGCACAGTGGATTCCCCGCCGGGGTGTCCGATAAGCATCGAAGTACCGCCTGCGGTGTCGACCGTTTTGACGTGCACCGGCCCGTGATCCCACGGACCACGCCACGTCGACGTCGGTGCGCCAGCTGGCGCCACGGCGTCTTCGTCGGAGATGAGGGTCCAGGTATCGCCGCGTTGGCCAACAACAAGCGAGGCGGACTTACGCGTGGGCACCTCATCGGCACCCTCCAGCGCATACCGTAACTGCACATTCGGGATCCAAAGCTGGGCACCGTCGTACTGGTCCGACAGGGCAGCTGGAGCGGCGTTCAGCGAGCGATCGGTCAACTCGTATTCGAATTCCCGAAATGGCACGGGTTGTGCCCAACGAGCACGATCACGCTGGGCGTCGCGAAACGCGGTGTCCGCCTCTGGATCAACGAGAATGTCGATTTCTTGCTCATCGCCGTCCCGAATCGCCTGGGACCATCGATCCAACAGCACCTCGATCGCGTCAAGGTGTTCGCTCGCAAGCGATTCTGTTCCCAAAACCGTCGCGTCGGCCTGGTTGGGATCGTTTTCACGGGCTAGCGCAGCGAAGCCCATGACTGCTGCGACAGCAACAACTAAGCCGCCGAGAGCGAATCGTTCCCACGGCCGCACCTGATGCGTTGTGGAGGTTGGCGATACAGATCCGGGCACGGCCCAGTAGCTTAGGCGCATTAGCGCAGAAGAGCACTACCGGCCATAGGTAATGTCACCTATATGGGCTCGCTAGTAGCGGCGTGCTCCCGCGTACTGCATCCGGTCCATGGACTCCACTTTCACCGGAACACCAAACGTCGAGGCATGCAAAACATTGCCCCCACCAGCATAGATGCCGACATGAGATGCGTCGTTGTAGAAGATGACGACATCGCCTGGTTGCAGTTGGTCGCGAGAAACTGGGATTCCGCCTTGCGCTTGCTCCTGGCTAGATCGGGGAAGGTTTTTCCCGATTTGTCGGTAGGACCACACGACAAGACCAGAGCAGTCGAAAGAACTGGGTCCGGTTGCGCCCCATACATAGGGGCTACCAACCCGGGTAAGCCCGGCCTGCAATGCACCTGATCCTGATCCGGGGGTCAGTCCCTGCAAGATCACGCTCGGGTCGACTCCGGGAGGAAACGGGGTTCCGGCAAGCTGCGCCCGCTCTGAGCTTGTCAACCGCTCGAATGCCCTTGTCACGTCTGCGATCTGGGCTTCCAGGTCTGAACGCTTACGTTTGAGGTCCTCGCTGATCGTCCGCGCCTCATCCGCGGCCGATCGGGCAGCGTCCAAAGATGCCTGCGACGCTTGAGCGGCCTCGCGGGCCTGCGCTGACGCCGCGGTGTACTGCGCAACATCGGAAGAAGTGCGGTCAGCAATGACGTCGAGGGCAGACATTTGGTCAAGCAACTGCTGCGGCGAATCACTGACAAGTAGCGCAAAGAGCCGGTTGGTGCGAGCGCCCTGATAGTTCGCAGTCACCAGTTTGTCGACAGTGGGTTGGAAACGCGCAACTTCCGCCATCGCAGCGTCGAGAACACCGCGATCGTGTTCAGCCCGCTGCTCATGCTCGTTTTGAAGAGCTAGTTTTGCGTCGAGATCGATCTGTGCGTTGTGGAGCGCCTCGTTGGTCTGCTCGGACTCGCGCGCCAATTCGCCAAGCCGAGCGATCGCTTCCGTGGCGTTAGAGGGCACGGGATCAGCCGAGGACGTAGCTGGCAAGATCGCGAACGCTGCAGCCAGCATTCCGGCGGTAAATGCGGCACGTACGGATCGGCGGCGGACCGGACGCGCATCCACTGTTCTGACAAGCACGGGAAGCACTTCTCCGATCTCGGGAACACGGTAACGACGGCGTTATCAAGCGGTGGCCGCCAACCAGTTACCTAGGGTAACTGGTATCAAATAGGTTACGGAACGGCATCGATGGTTGTCCACCCTGGGAAAAGACACCCTGGCGGTACTCGCAGCAATGCCTAAAAACGACTCAAAACACTGACCCTGAAGGGCTATCAACGCCGTGAACGCAGTGAAGGTGGGACCGGATATCCGGACCCACCTTCACCAACAGGCGTCTAAGAACATCCCCGCTATGGGATGGCTTTAGAAGCGGCGCGCTCCGTCGTAAGGCATCGAGGAAATGGGCGCAACCTTCACGGGCTGACCGGAGGTTGACGCATGCACGAAGTTGCCATCGCCGACGTAGATGCCCGAGTGCGATCCACCGTAGAAGGACAGGACATCGCCGGGACGCAGGTCATGTGAGGCAACAGGGGCGCCAGCGGACGCCTGCTCGTAGCTGGTGCGTGGCACGTTGAGCCCAGCCTGCTTGAATGCCCACTGGACGAGTCCGGAGCAGTCGAAGGAGTTCGGGCCGGAAGCGCCGTACACGTACGGTGCGCCAACCTTGGAGAGTGCAAACTCCACGGCACGCTCACCGACGGACTGCGATGCAGCGTGGCTACCTTCCGGCGGGGTGAGGAAGGCCTGAACCTCCGGGGGAACAACTACACCCGGAAGTTCGAAAGTTCCGACACCAGGGATGGTGATCGGGTCCGCACCGGCGGGGACTGCGGTGACGGAAAGAGCGCCAGCTGCAAGCACGCCGACAACTGCTGCGCGTTTCACTGAACGCTTGGAAACAAGTGACGCCACGAAAGTGGTACTCCGTTTCTTCCATTCGGCCGCCGACCGAGTTAGCTGACGGGTTCGGGCTGGGAAGATCAGCCCTACCCTCCGGTCCGTGGGGACGGCCCGGTGGGATTCACCCCGGTGGAAACGTGGGTTCCCGGCTCGGTGCCCGTATTCCGGGGCACCGATTAGGCGGTGACTTTGCGACGCCATCCCGGGTCTGGGTTGGC
>JAAYXN010000150.1 GCA_012515885.1 Rhodococcus sp. (in: high G+C Gram-positive bacteria) | reverse complement strand
TCAAGGTTTTCCCGACCACCATGAATATTGGGGGTCCACTGGCCGACCGGACGCGAATAGTCGCGGTACAGCATGGAGGCGACGGCATCGACGCGCAGTCCGTCGATATGGAACTCTTCACACCAGAACAACGCGTTAGCGACAAGGAAGTTACGCACTTCGCGTCGACCGAAGTCGAAAATGTAGGTGCCCCAGTCCAGTTGCTCTCCGCGTTGCGGATCACCGTGCTCGTACAGTGCGGTGCCGTCGAAGCGGGCCAGCGCCCACTCGTCCTTGGGGAAGTGGCCAGGAACCCAGTCGATGATGACGCCAATACCGCTGCGGTGCAGGTGATCAACGAAGTACCGGAAGTCATCGGGTGAGCCGAAACGTGCCGTTGGCGCGTAGTAGGACGTGACCTGATACCCCCACGAGCCGCCATAAGGATGTTCGGCAACGGGTAGTAGCTCTACGTGCGTAAAGCCGGTTTCGGTGACGTATTCGGCTAACTGCTGCGCGAGTTCGAGGTAGGTCAAACCGGGCCGCCATGAGCCCAGGTGAACCTCGAAGATGCTCATCGCTTTATGAAGTGGATCAGCGCCCGCGCGGTGCTCTAACCAGGCGTGATCACCCCACTCGTGCGCACGCGCGCTCACCCGGGATGCGTTAGCGGGCGGAGTTTCGGTGGCAAACGCCATGGGGTCGGCTTTTTCGCGCACGATTCCATCAGCGCCGTGAACCTGAAACTTGTAGAGATCCCCGGCTGCGATTCCGGGAACAAAAACCTCCCACACGCCGCTGTTCCCGAGGACCCGCAGCGGGGCAGTACAGCCCGACCACAGGTCGAAGTCGCCGGTCACCGTCACGCCACGCGCACCAGGCGCCCACACGGTGAATGAGACTCCCTCGACCGGTCCGCTGGCGGTGTCGTAGCGGCGGGGGTGGGCGCCAAGAATTTCCCACAAACGTTCATGTCTACCCTCACCGAACAGGTGGAGGTCAAGCTCACCGAGAGCGGGCAGAAAGGTATAGCCCTCAGCGGTAGTGACCTGATGGCCCAGGGGATAGTCGATGATCAGTCGATAGTCGGCGAGTCGATAGTCAGTGAGTCCCCCCGCAGGCACCTTTTCGCTGGGCACGAGTGTTGACCACACTCCGTCACCAAGGAGGGTCAGCGGATAGTCGTGACCTGCGATCTGTGCCACGACAGCTTCGGCACCGGGCCGCAGCGACCGTATCGCTGTCCCCCCGGGCCACGGATGCGCCCCCAACACCGAATGCGGGTTGTGGTGGACGCCGCGCCGGAGTTTATCGAGATCGTCCTCATGGGGGCGGGCCAGAGAATCGGGCAGACCGCTATTGGTCATCGTCGTCTCTCGCGTCATCTACCGTTCTCCCCGGTAGGCGAGCGCGGTGCGCGCGGGGTAGGGGATAGGAGGCAGCGCGACGATGTGCGCGACCGCGCGCCACGGCTCAAGCCGCACAAAATTGGCCTGACTCCACTGGTACTGCTCGCCAGAGACCTCGTCGACCACTGACAGCGTTTCTTGCCACTCACGGCCGATCGCAGGCATATCGATCCATAGCGTGCCGTGCTGCGTGGCCAGCGGATCGAGGTTGACGACGACAAGCACCGCATCGCCAGTAGCTGGGTCGAATTTCGAATACGCAATGATCGCGTCATTGTCGACGTGATGAAAATGCAGGGTCCGAAGCTGACCCAACGCCAGATGGCGTCGTCGGATGTCGTTCAACGTCGTAATCCAGGGTTCGAGTGATTCTCCACGTGCGCGGGCGCCGACATAGTCGCGCGGGCGCAGTTGATACTTCTCCGAATCAAGGTATTCCTCGCTACCGGCATGGACCGGAACATGTTCGTAGAGTTCGTATCCCGAGTACACCCCCCAGGTGGGGGAGAGGGTAGCGGCTAGGGCCGCGCGCAGAGCGAACACTGCGGGGGTACCTGTCTGCAAGCTGGCATGGAGAATATCGGGCGTATTGACGAACAGGTTGGGTCGGGCTTCATCG
>JAAYXN010000149.1 GCA_012515885.1 Rhodococcus sp. (in: high G+C Gram-positive bacteria) | reverse complement strand
TTGACCCGCTGATGGATGCCCGCAAGGCAACCGAGAACGACGCGCCGATCGTGCACGAGGATGCCGGGACCAACGTCGTATTGTCCGCCCTGTTCGACTACGGCGATGTCGACGCGGCGCTGCGAGATGCCGATCATGTACTTCGGATCTCAGAACTCTACTTCCACAGGTTCTCTTCGACTCCGCTGGAATGCTCCGGCTCCGTTGCGGAGTTCGACGCGGGCACAGGTGAGTTCACCGTCACCTGCAACCTGCACGGTCCCGGTCCGTCGATCACCTGGATCTCTGGTGCGCTCAGGGTTCCCGCCGCCAAGTTGCACCTGATCACCGGCGACATCGGTGGCGGGTTCGGAAACAAACTCACCGGATACACCTATGTGACCGCGGCTTGTCTACTGGCCCGCAAGCTGGGCCGTCCCGTCAAGTGGACCGAGTGGCGCACCGAACAGCAGACCGCGAATGCACACGGTGCCGATCGTTGGTTCCAGGACATCGAAGTCGCTGTGGCGAAAGACGGTACCCTGCTGGGGTTTTCGGCGAAGGCGATAGACGACGTCGGCGCCTTCCCCCGCTACGAGCCAACAGGTGCCGTGCTCTGGACCCAGGTGACTCCGGGATGTTATCTATGGCGGAACATCCGCGTCGACATGAGACAAGTCATCACCAATAAGACGCCGAGTTCGGCGAACCGCGGCTACTCACGGATGCAGCATCTCTGGTTGACCGAACGGATCATCGACATCGTGAGCCACGAACTCGGTTTCGATCCGGTCGAGATCCGGAAGCGCAATTACATCCCGGCCACGGACTTTCCGTACGAAACCCCCAGCGGGGGGATCTACGACTCCGGTGATTACACGCAGTCCCTCGACATCGCCTTGGAACTCGCAGATTACGACAGGTTCCGAACTCAACGCGGCATCCGCAACAACGGCAAGCTGCTGGGTATCGGCATCGGATCCACCCTGGACTCGGGCACCCAGAACTACGCGCAGGTGCGTCTGGCGAACCCGCACATCCCCGTCTCCGGCAACAACCAGGTCGCGACCATCAAATTGGACCTTTCCGGCGAGGTGGTGCTGTCGCTTGGCTCGGCGCCACAGGGCCAAGGACACGAAACCACCGCCGCACAGGTAGCGGCCGACATCCTCGGTGTGACACCCGATGACGTCGTCGTGCACAGCGGGCACGACTCGCGCCGCAACACGCATGCCGGCTGGTCGGGCACCAACGCCAGTCAATTCGCCGTCACCGGACTGGGTGCGACCAAAGGTGCTGCGGAGAAGCTGGCCGCTGAGATCCGACTCCTCGCCGGCGCGGTGCTCGGGGCACCTGCCGCCGAGATCGTCCTCGCCAAGGGAGCGGCCCTGGCTCCCCACGGCGGATCGCTCACGTTTTTCGAGCTGGCGAGTCTGGTGAACGTCGACAACCTCGACTACCCAGCCGATTTGGATGTGACGCTCAACTGTCGTTACGTGTACCGGCCACCGTTCGCCCTGCCAGATGTGGAACGGAAGTTCGGCAACTTGACGCTCACGTATGCGTCGCAGGTACACCTGGCGGTCATCGAAATCGACCCGGACACCGGGGCAATCGAAATTCTGCGGTATGTCGCCGTTGACGACTGCGGGGTACGGGTCAACCCGATGATCGTGGAGGGTCAGGTGCACGGCGCGTTGGCCCATGGCCTGGGCGCCGCGCTCACCGAAAGCTACGAATACGACGAACACGGGCAGTTGCTGACGTCGAACTTCTACCAATACCACGTGCCGACTGCCCTCGACATGCCTGATCTTCACACCGGCGAGGTCGTCACCCCGTCGCCATTCGGACCGGTGGGCGCGAAGGGGATGGGCGAGGGCGGCGGTGCAGGCCTGCACACCATCAGCGCGGCAGTTCAAGATGCATTGCGGGCCGCAGGGATACGAGCGGTGGTGCATGAAAGTTTCAACGACCCACAACGCGTGTGGTCGCTCATCCACGAACCCGAGGCCAGCCAACGCCGAGTGATCGTGGAGTCACGATGAACTTTGATGGGACCCGCTTGGTCGAGGCATCACCGGAGACGACCTGGGACGCGATCGCCGAGCCCGCCACCTTCCTCGGCTTGATCCCGGTGGTCCAGGACGTTTCGGTGCAATCGTCCGGCGAAATCCGCGCGCGCTGCGTATTTCCGCTCGGCCTCGGCAAACTGCACCTCACCGCCAGGGTGAAGTGCGTCGAACGCACACCGGGTGAGAGCGCACGCTTCGCGGGCACCGCACTCGGAGACGGCGTTCACGTCACCTTCGACAACAGGATCGTGCTGGGCGCCGCGCCCGATCCCAACTCCACAACGCTGCGATGGACCGCATCCGTCGTATTGCGCGGCCCCGTCGTCGGGATGACTCAGCACGTCGCGCCGCTTCTGGTGTCACAACAGATCGATACCGCCTTCGCGGCGTTCGTATCGCACTTGGGTTCGGTCTGAGCCATTGCCACGTTTTGACGCAGTGATCATCGGGAGTGGACTCAACTCCCTGGTAGCCGGCGCGCTGCTGACCCGCGCCGGCTGGGGCGTGTGCGTTCTGGAGAGCAGCGACCGCCTCGGCGGCGCCGTGCAGACCGCCGAGCTCACCGCGCCGGGTTACACCCACGACGTCTTCTCCGGGTTTCACGTGCTGTTTCTGCTGAGCGAGGCATACCAGCGGCTCAAGCCTGAACTCGACGCCCGCGGACTGCAATACACGTTCGCACCGGTACAGACTGCCTACGCTTCCCCACACCACGACGCGGTCCTGCTGACGTCGTCGCACGAGCAGAATGTCGCCGAGTTCACGCGCCATCACCACGCCGACGGTGCGGCCTGGGATCGCCTCGCCGACTGGTTCGGCCGACATCAGCAGACCACCACTCATTTGATGGGGAAAGAGTTTTGGTCGTTGGCGACGCTGAAGCTCGGCGTCACTGCCTACCGCCGGCTGGGGCGTGACGGCAGCCTGCGCTACGCAGGCGACCTACTCGAAAGCTGCCGTGACTGGGTGACGGCGGAGTACCAATCCGAACCTGCCCGCGGCTTTTTCGCACCGCTGCCCCTCCACGGTGGCCTCGGACCGGAGTCCGTGACCTCTGCGTTGATGGCGAAAATGGTCGCGCTGTCGATCGAGATGGTTGGGATGCCGATTCCCCAGGGCGGCGGGGTCAAGCTGATCGAGGCCCTGGCCGGCATCAT
>JAAYXN010000148.1 GCA_012515885.1 Rhodococcus sp. (in: high G+C Gram-positive bacteria) | reverse complement strand
TCCAACATGGCTCTGTGTCTGGGTTTGGCGGCCACCTTCACACCGCTCATGACGTCGGGGCTCGGATCGATCGATACCCGTCTGTACTCGCACGGTTCCGCTGTTGTCGGCACGTTCCAGCAGGTTGCGGGCGCGGCGGGCACCGCGCTGTTTATTACGGTGATGACGGTGGTGGCATCACGTTCGGGTAGCCCCACCGAGTCGGCGGAGGCAATCACCGAAGGTGTGCGTGCCGTATTCCTGGTCGCGGGCGTGCTGTCGTTCGCGCTGATCGCCGCGGCACTGTTTGTGCGCAAGCCCGCTGATCCTCAGATCATCGCGGTTGACGGCGAATCGAGCGACGAGAAGGCGTCAGCCGCCGTCCACTAACGGTTCGGTTCGCCACAGACCACTGCAGCCCCACCTGGATGTTTGTCCGGGTGGGGCTGCAGCGTTCAGATCACGTAATGGAGATCAGGAAAGGCGCTCAAGCAGGTCGGTGCGCTGACGCGGGCCGAGGCCAGAGAGGCGACGGGACTCAGCGATGCCGAGCTCCTCGATGATGCTGCGGGCCTTCACCTTGCCGACCTTGGGCAGCGACTCGAGAACGTAGAGAACCTTGGTCTTTCCGATCACCTCGTCCTTGTCGGCCCGCTCAAGCACACCGGAGAACGACTCGTTCCCGGACTTGAGGCTCTCACGCAGCTCTGCGCGAGTGCGGCGAGCAACAGCAGCCTTCTCCAGCGCCGCAGCGCGCTGTTCCGGCGTCAAGGTGGGCAGTGCCATGAGTACTCCTAGGGTTGGAAACTGGTCCTACCTGCGAACGTAGACTAGATCGGCAAGTCGCGGGCGAATCTGAGCCGGTATGTCGCAAGTTCTTCGTGCAGGTGAGCGCCCCAAGGCCCCGAAAGCCTCAAATCACCCGACAATCCGGGCATTACGGCCTACGATCAGCTGTTTAACGCCAGATCGCCCCGGCCGCGCAGCAATAGTGGGCGTGTCGCACTGCAATCGGCTAGGAAAGCGCGTCAATCACGGCATCGGCGCTGGTCAGGACGATACCGATCTTCTCCAGGTCCGTCAGGCGCTCATCTGTCGTCTGCGATACCGCGTCGTGGACGAGGACCGCACGAAAATCGCGTTCGCTTGCGTCAAAGAGGGTGGCGCGCGGGCAGTTTGGCAAATTGCATCCTGCAATGACGACAGTATCGACGTCCCAATCTGCAAGTTGCTGAGCAAGATTCGTGCGATGGAAGGCACTCCAGCGCGGCTTGAACATGATGACTTCATGCGCGCCGACGTGCTGAAACTCGCCAGAGAGCAAGGTCTCTGGCATCAGCGTTGTTGGCGCAGGAAGCAGTTGCTGCGGAATTTGCGCCCCGTCGGAACCCGGAGCGACAACACGCAGACCCTGCTCGACCGCATCGCGGCGGATCAGGTCGATGTCACTGCCGCCGGGTTCGTAGAGGCGCACGACATGCACGATCGGTCGTGATGCGGCCCGAAATGCCTGCACAAGCGCGGTGAGCTGGGGCAATACGTCGCTCGTGCCCGGTATCGGCGAGTCGCCGTCGTCAAGAAAATCCTGCTGCACGTCGATCACGACGAGCGCGGCACTGCCCCAATGCGGGGCCACATAGTCCGTCACGTGGGCAATCTTGGCACAAACCATCACGCGCGGCGCGATACAACCAGCGAGACCTTAGAGTCCGGTGGCAAGCCCCGGTCGTACAGCGCGAGAATGTTGTCGGCGCTACTCAGGACGTCGACAACAGACTGCACCGGGCCGACAAAAACCTGCGGATAGTCAATGTCACCGGCCGCGGTGTCAATCGGAAACGCCAGCTGCTCGTGGTCGAGCGAAAACTGTGCGTCCACACCAGGTTTGTTGCCGCGCGGGTCAATTCGGTGCCATCCGCCACGCAGGTAGACCGCGTTGAGGCCGTGCAGCACGTGTCCGTCGAAATGAGTCAGCCGCTGATAGCACAGCCCCGTCGGAATGCCTTGCGCCCGAAGCACTGCCGCCAACAGATGCGACTTCGCGTAGCACAGGCCCACCCCTTCACGAAGGACGTCCGACGCACGCAGCGTGACGCGCGGATCGGACACGTCATAAGAGTGAGAAACGTTG
>JAAYXN010000147.1 GCA_012515885.1 Rhodococcus sp. (in: high G+C Gram-positive bacteria) | reverse complement strand
TTGCAGCTCCGACGCGCCCCAGATGACTGAGTTGCTGTGACACAAACCAGGTCTGACCTGCGCACGAGGCGCAGGCAGGCGTGGTTATGAAATTCCGGAAGGGGTTTTACAACCATGTTAACCGGCCGATCCCGTGGCGAATGGTGCAACTGCGCACCCATTGCCGCGCCCAAGCCCGACAACATGCTCCTCTCCGGATGCGGAATGACCGCGGCCGTCTTCGCGCGCGGTGAAACTACCAATCGAGGCCCGTTCAAGGGCCCGCTCTGCGCCGTCTCCCGGATTCTCCGAGGGACGGCGTCGGGCCGCATGTTCGTTCAATCCAACATCAAGGAGCATACATCATGAAGAAGCTTCTCCTCGCCTCGGCCTCGGCTGCGGCTCTCTTCGCTGCGCCGGCGCTGGCGCAGCAAACGTCCGATGTCTGGCAGGATGGTGAAGACAACAGCGCCATCGTCAACCAGACCGGCAATGAAGGCGTTTCCGACATCGATCAGGACGGTGACGACAATGTCGCCGATGTGACGCAGAGCGAAGAGCCCACGCTCGGTTCGCCCAGCTTCGGCACGCCCGCAAACCAGGCGACGATCGACCAGGACGGCGATAACAGCCGTGCACGCGTGGAGCAGAACAGCACCAACCCCGGCGGTGCGGCGAACGTGGCTACGATTACGCAGCAGTCGAGCTACGACCCCAGCGACAATGATACCGACAGCACGGTGCCTTCCGGCTTCGCAAACAACGCTCGGGTCATTCAGGACGGCTTCGATAACCAGTCAACCATCAGCCAGACTGCCAACGGCTTGAATGGGCTCGGCCTCACTGGCGCGGCAGCCTACAACTCGCAGGAAGGTAGCGGTCACCGCTCTACCATCACGCAGTATGAGGTGAGCGGAGATACCGAGTTCGACCCGGCCTCGCGCGTCGATGTCTTCCAGCTGGGGGAAAGCAACACCTCCGAAGTCCTTCAGACTCGGCAGGCGAACGCGGCAACTGTTACGCAGTCGGGTGCGCGTAACGACTCCTTCGTGCAGCAACACCGGAGCAACAATACCGCTTTCGTTACACAAACGGGTGAGGACGGTACGAGCACCCTGTTCCAGTCTCAAAATGACCAGGCCACCCTTAATCAGGGCGGTACGAACAACGACAGCAAAATTGATCAGGGCGGAAGCTATCTCGTTGCATTTGTCGACCAGATCGGTGACTCGAACCGCTCTATCGTCATCCAGCGCGGTGGTAATAATCTAGCCGATGTAGATCAGTCCGGCGCCCGGAATTTCAGCAACGTCCGGGAGCAGTTCGGTTCCTTTAATACGTCCGAAGTCACGCAAAGCGGCCAGGACAACTCGAGCCTGATCCAGCAGGGCAACCCGGGCGGTAACCCCGCTACGAACAGTTCCGCAATCATCGAGCAGAGCGGGCTGTTCAACGACAGCGAGATCAACCAGCAAGGCGACGGTCAAAAGGCCGATGTCAATCAATCGGGTGACTTTAACAACTCGTTCGTGACACAGGCCGGAAACCTGAACACGGCCACCGTGAACCAGCATTCGGACGGCAATCTGTCGATTGTCAACCAAGGGGGCACTGGGAACACGGCCGTCGTCAATCAGGGCGTCGCTCCGGGCTCCATCTAACCCATCCACAATGGGGCGGCGGCCATCGGTCGCCGCCCATCCGTGTTTTGACAGGTAGCGATAATGAAAAAGCTTTTCCTCACCACCGCTTCGGCCGTCGCGCTGCTCGCGGCCGGCCCTGCGCTCGCTCAGAATGTTTCCGACGTCGAGCAGACAGGCAACACAGAATACGCCGAGGTGATGCAGAACGGAGTCGGGTCCAACAATTCGGATGTCGATCAGGACGGAACGAACAACAAGGCCTACGTCACCCAGACCAGCACGGCTGGCGACGTGAACAAGTCTGTCCTGCGTCAGACCGACAATTCATCCGGCAATAAAGCGACCGTCGAGCAGACCGGCGAAGGCAACTTCTCGGACGTTCTGCAGGACGGGGTCGATTCCAGCGTCGAAGTGACGCAGACCGGCAACGACAACTCGTCCACGGTTACGCAGGATACGTTCCTCGGTGGCGGAAGCTCGGTCGCCGTCAGTCAGACCGGTGCCTCGAACCAGTCGGCCGTGGATCAGCTTGCGTGGGGCGCCAGCGTCATCGTCGACCAGGGTCAAACCGATGGCGCGAGCGCCAACAACCTCTCGTATGTTGGTCAGGCCGCCGCCTACTCCGAGGTCAACGTCGATCAGGACGGCTCGGACAACACCTCCGACGTGTATCAGTTGACCGGTCTCGCCAGCGTCAACGTCGACCAGGACGGTATCGGCAATGCCTCGACGGTGCTTCAGGCTGGCGCAACCTCGAGTGTCGACGTGAAGCAGGAAGGCAACGATAACCAGTCCCTCGTGGGCCAGGTCGCGATCGGTTCGGCCGTCGACGTCGACCAGATCGGTGATGACAACCGGGCTGTGGTCGGGGAACTCAGCGCCAACACCTTCGCCAAGGTCGAGCAGGATGGCAGTGACAACGACGCCGTCGTTGGTCAGCTGGGGTCGTCGGTACAGCTGGCCCTCGCCGACCTTCTGGTGCCGGCGACGCTCACTTCGACGGACTTTTTCGCCGACATCTACCAGAACGAAGGCAACTCGCTCGTGGCGGGCCAGCTCGGCATCGGCAACCAGGTCACCGTTCGCCAGACCGGCAGCGACAACGAGGCCGGCAAGCGCGGTCCGGATGCCTATGTCGGCATTGCCCAGATCGGCGAGTCGCAAGTGGCCTACCTGACCCAAGGTGGCAGCAACAACGTCTCGAGAATCTACCAGGGCCTCAATTCTGGCGGCACGAGCTCCGACAATACCGCGAACGTCACCCAGAACGGCGAAGGCGGCCTCTCGCTCGTGCGACAGGACGGTGAGGGCAACACCGCCGACTTGTGGCAGGACGCGGGAACCACCGGCAACGAATCGTCGATCGTCCAGAGCGGCAGCGGAAACGACGCCAACGTCTGGCAGTATTCGAGCGGCAATCAGTCGTTCGTTACCCAGACCGGCAGCGGCAACATTGCCTCTGTCACTCAGGGTTCGTTCTAAACAATCAAGTCCACCGCGGTCCGGCTTCCGTGCCGGGCCGCGGCGGACCGAACTTCGATTTTGCAAGAGGACAGGACGGATGAGAGCCGCCTTCGCTGGATATCTCGCGTTCCTCGTCGCGGCGCTCGCCGTGCCGGCGGCGGCGCAGGCCGCATCTCCCACCTGCGATGGAGAGGGCATCATGGCTCCCCGGCCTGGAATTACCGTCGTGCGTTCGGGCAGCGGGCATAGCGCTACGCTGACGCGCAGCGACGAGGACGGCGCGATCCATCTCGAG
>JAAYXN010000146.1 GCA_012515885.1 Rhodococcus sp. (in: high G+C Gram-positive bacteria) | reverse complement strand
GACCTGACGGAAGTAGCGCTGGAGTTCGATGGCGAACGGACGGTGACGGTGAAGGGGCGGACGGGCGAGGTCACGAAGCGCCTGCCGATCCCCCTGTGGCGCGGCTACTGGTCCGAGGGCGTGGTGGCCGAGCGCGGGGACATCCTGACGCACAACGGCACCGCCTACATCGCCGTCGTGGACAACCCGAAGTGCGAGCCGGGCGTGGGCAAGTATGACCACGAATGGAAGGTGTTCACGCGCAAGGGCCGCGACGGGAAGGACGGCCGGAACGGCATCGACCGCACGAAGCCGGTGAACCTGAAGAAGAAGCCCGACGATGAATAACCTTGTCACTCTGGACGAGGCCCGCGACCACCTGCGGCTGGACGAGGGTCCGGACGACACTTGGCTGGCGACCTGGATTCCGGTCGTGTCGGAGGCGGTGGCGCTGTGGCTGAAAGACGAGTGGCGGCTGTACCAGCCGGAGGTGGACAGCGATGGTGAACCTGTGCTGGATTCTGACGGCCGCCCGGTGGTGGTGCTTGATTCGGACGGTGAGCCGGTGGTGCGCTGGGCGGTCAAGGCTGCGTGCCTTGTGGAGCTGGCGTCGCAGTACAGGTTCCGCGAGGGCGAGGGCAAGGACAACGTGATGCCCGCTGACGCGGGGCATGGGTACGTCCTCAACAAGGCCAGCACGGCGCTTCTGGCGCCCCTGCGTCGGCCCACGGTGGCCTGACCATGCCTGCCGTAGCGTCCGGCAACCTGCGCCACAAGGTGCAGTTGCAAGCCAAGCAGATCACGCAAGACCCGGTGACGGGCGAGATGGTGACGACGTGGGTCACCATCGCCCAGCCGTGGGCCGAGATCGTGCCGATGTCTGGCCGCGAATTCATGGCTGCCGGTGCGGAGCAGTCCGAGGTGCGCGGGCGGATCGTGATCCGCTACCGCGATGACGTGGACGCCTCCATGCGCGTCGTCTATCGCGGCAAGTATTACAACATCCACGCCGTGCTGCCGGATGCGGAGTCTGGGAAAGAACATCTGACTCTGATGACGGGCGAGGGCGTGCGGCTGCAACAGTAGTTACGGCTTCGACCGAGTTAGCAGGCGATTGACGACCCCCGCGATTGTCTCGCCCCGCGCAACCCAAGCCGCGAGCTTGGCGGCTGCGGCAGGGGTGAGCATCACGGCGATCTGCTTGCCGCCAGCTTCGATCCTTGCGGCTCTGCTTAGTTCTTGTCGCTGGCGATTTTTCACAAGATCGCCGCGCCTGGATTTCTGATTCATTGATTGCCCCGCCAGTGGTTAGTTCTGCTGGCCCGACGCCCTCCGGTGAATTGGAGGGCGTTTCTCTCTTGCATCATGCGAAGCAGGATTCGACCAGGTTCATTTCGTTGCTGATCTTGTTGCCATTGTCGTCGATCTGAAACACGCTGTAGATGTGCTCCCCAACCAAGTCTGACCAGCGCGACCCGATCACTACAAAGCGGCCATAGTTCTTGCCGTTCACTTCGTAGCCCGGCAGGTACTTCGCTTCGTTGTTCATTTCGTTTCTCCGTGGCGTTGTCTGACTGTGGGTATAGATTAACCCGTGACTAGTCACAAGTCAACTACCGTTCGTCGGGAACTATGACCACATGGGCACTACTCGCGCCGGGTCCATCCGCTTCGGCGGAGGATGCCGAGCGCGTTAGGGCGGCAGGAATTCCGCTGGGGGTCATCGGAAACGCATTCCAGCTCGCGCCGTGGGCCGACTTTCTGGCCGCTACCGATGCGGCGTGGTGGCGGAAGTTCCCGGAGGCGCTGACGCTGCCAGGCGCGAAGTACACGATGCACGAGGTGCGCGGCGTCGAGCGCGTGAAGGTGGCGGGCTACGTATCCGTCAACAGCGGCGTTCTGGGGCTGGAAGTGGCACGGTCCAAAGGTGCCAGCCGGATTCTGCTGCTGGGCTTCGACATGCACGGAACGCATTTCTTCGGCCCGTACACCAACGGTCTGAGCAACACGACCGACCAACGGCGACGGATGCACTTGGCGCAGTACGACAGGTGGGCGGCGCGCAACCGGGGCATTGAGGTTTTCAACTGCACGGCGGGGAGCGCCCTGAAGTGCTTTCCGGAGGCGAGGCTGGATGATTTCTGTAGTGACGTTCAAGTGGCACACGCCGGGGTATCGGGCGAAG
>JAAYXN010000145.1 GCA_012515885.1 Rhodococcus sp. (in: high G+C Gram-positive bacteria) | reverse complement strand
GAGACGGACACCACTGAGCCTCGCACTAGGCCGCGGCGGGGCAGCACATCTGCGAGCGGTTCGGGGACGGGAAGGATCTTGGCTACGGCGGTATCGGGGATCGACGCATGCTGAGGACTCCGCGTCGAGGAAGACTGCTGGGGCACCACCTGCTGGGACGGTGTGTGCGCCGCACTCTCCCCTACCGTGCGATCCACCGCCGTGCGATCCGCAGCCGCCTGCCTCGTGGCTGCACTGTCTGGGCGTGGCAGCTGATCGCGGTTGCGGCCGCGCCCTCCCGCGGGGACGGCCGCGATTTGCCGTCGAAGCTGCTCTAGACGCTCACGCCGAGAGAGTTCCTGCCCCTGACCAGCAGAAAACTCTGCGCTAGCCTGTTGCGCACTAGCCGACTTTGCCCCACCCGCATCCAGCTCTGACACAGCCGTATCCGCCACCTGCATACCCCTGCCTGACCTCGGCTCGGTCACCACGGGGAAGGCGTGGTCGAACGTCCTGAACCTTGATTGAACTAATCAACCAACCCTAGCAAATAATCGAACATCCTTTCGATTATTTGCTAATTTCCTGCTACACCGCCAGTTCCGGTCCGTGACCACGAGAAACGCAACTTCACTCCGTACCCATGTCACGGCATCTAGCCTGAAATGAACCACCTATTTCCCAGGAGCTGACCGTGCGCCGATTCTTTTTACTCCTTGTTGCCCTAGCCGGAGCAATCGCTGTCGCAGCTGGCTGCGGGTCTGACGATCGAAGCGACTCCAACCGGACCTCAACTCCGCCAGAGACCACCACAACCACACTTGCGCCCAGCACAGAGCCCTCCACATCCCTTCCCGCATCATCAACGTCCACCGAGGCAGAATCGCCGAACCAAGCCCCCGCCGAAGGTGCCCCAGTAGCCGGTGGCCCATGCACCACACTACAAAGCATCGAGGTAGACCCGGCCGGAGAAAACCTAGTCTGTGTACTCGCGGGCAACGACACACCGAGATGGGTCAATACCGGCGAGATTGTCGGCGTCAACGAACCTGGCGAACCCTGCGATTCAACAGTCGACCAGGTATCTCGCACCCCAGACGGTCTCGCCATTATGTGCGGTGGCGATACTTGGACCTACGGACCGTAAATCGACATCGGTCACAAGATGAATGCGGCACACAGAGTTTGGCAGTGCCAACCTATGCCTGACTAGGAAGGAATGCCGTGAGCACACCCGGCAACCAGGTACCGAGCCAGTGGGATGAGATCATCGCCGCCGATCCCACTCACTCCACCCGCTACATCGAGCGGTTCCGGGCAATGCAGGCACAGGGACAGGACATCGTTGGTGAAGCGCGACTCATCGACGCCATGGCCGGACGCGGAAGCCGCATCCTCGACGCCGGATGCGGGCCGGGACGACACGGCGGCTACCTCCACAACGCAGGGCACACCGTCGTCGGAGTAGACGGCGACCCCGTTCTCATCGAGGCCGCGAAAGCCGACTACCCCGGGCCCACCTGGCTGGTCAGCGACCTCTCCCAACTCGACCTGCCCGCCCAGGGCGTACCTGAGAAGTTCGACCTCATCCTCTGCGCAGGAAACGTCGTCACGTTCCTCCACCCGTCGACCCGGCAAATCGTGCTCAAGAAATTCGCTGAACACCTCGCCCCACAGGGCCGCGCCGTCATCGGATTCGGTGCCGGACGCGACTACGAGTTCAGCGATTTCCGTTCAGACGCCGCGGCCGCAGGACTACGCGAAGACGTCCTACTGTCGACATGGGACCTGCGTCCCTTCACCCCCACCTCCGACTTCCTCGTCGCGGTACTCTCCCGCCCCTAACAACCCGCAAGCCCTGACGACACGCCGTCACGCGGCGGCGCCCTCCGGTCGTCGTCGCAACCGGTCCACCACCAGCACGGGCACCAGAAGTAGAGACAGGATGCCGCCGGAGAGAGCGAGGACTTCGAATCCCGCACCGCCCATCACCACTCCGGAGAGCGCGCCACCGGTCGCGCCGCCCAGTGCCACGAACACATCCACGGCACCTTGCATTCGAGGCCGCGTTGTTGGGGTCGTCGAATCGATGATGATGGCCGAACCGGCAACCAAACCGAAGTTCCAACCCAACCCCAGCAGCGCGAGAGCGACAGCCAGCCACACCGTCGAATGCCCCGGGACGACAGCCGCTACCACTCCCGATAGCAAGAGCGTGATACCTGCTGCGAGCGAAATCGCCAGTCTCCCAAACCTATCGACGAGGTAACCCGTCAATGGTGACGGCAAAAACATGGCGGCGACGTGAATCGCGATCACCACACCCACCGCACCCAATCCGTGCCCGTGCGCTGCCATGT
>JAAYXN010000144.1 GCA_012515885.1 Rhodococcus sp. (in: high G+C Gram-positive bacteria) | reverse complement strand
TACGGCGGTGTGCTATTCGTGATACTGGCATCGGACGGGGGCACAAATGGCCGACAGCAGCACCTACGCGGCGCGTTTCGACGTGGACTACAAGGAACAGCTCGACCGGCTGACGACCTTCTTCCGGCTGATCTGGGCGATCCCGATCCTAGTGATCGTTGGCTTGCTCAACAGTGGCGGCACGCTTCACTACGTTGATGAGGCCGGCGAGGCGGTGCGGTCCTCGGGCGGCGGCATAACGGCCGGGTTGTTCGGCGCGACCCTACTCATGATCCTGTTTCGCCAGCGCTACCCCCGGTGGTGGTTCGACTTCGGTGTTGAGTTCGCGAGGTTCAGCGCGCGGGTTAGCGCCTACCTCCTGCTGCTTACCGACACGTATCCGTCCACTGAAGATCCGCAGGCCGTTCATCTGGACATCGACTATCCCGATGCCGGTCAGCTCAATCGCTGGCTCCCACTCGTTAAGTGGCTGCTCGCCATTCCACACTACATCGTGCTGGCGGTGTTGGGCACGATTGCCGTTCTCGTCACCATCCTGGCGTGGTTCGCAATCCTGTTCACGGGAAGGTATCCGAAGGGACTGTTCGACTTCGTCGTCGGCGTGGGCAGGTGGGCAACGCGGGTCTGGGCCTACGCATTCCTGCTCGTGACTGACGAGTATCCGCCGTTTAGTTTGCGCTAGCGAACCGGCGGACTCTATAGGTCGAGGCTATCATGGCCGCATCACAGGAGACAGTGGTCCTCCCGTCTGTAAGAGTGCCCGCGGCACCCGCCCAGTTGTTTGCGACGAGGCATGCTCTTAGAGTTGTGTTCTAGAGGGCAGCAAATGCTTCCGGACGAGGTCTATAGCGAGATCGAGCAGGCTGCCTACGAAGCGGCTGTAATCCCTGACATGTGGCCGAACGCGCTGACGACCCTCAACGCCATCAGCGACACAGCCGGCACCGCGATGGTGTGTGTCAACGAGCGCGGTGTCCACTTGGCGACAACGCCCAACATGGACGAAATCGGAAGACGTTTCGTCGATGAGAACTGGTCTGAACGAAACTCGCGGGGGCAGCTGGCCTTCGAGAAGGGCCTCGTCGGTGTGTCGCGATTTGCCACCGGGGAGGAATTGTTCGCGCCCGGTGAGCAGGACATGGACCCGATGACGAGCGAGCTGTTCCGGCCCTATGGATTCGGATTCGTCGCAGGCTTTATCGTCGAGCTGCCTCATGGCGATACGGTCATCATGAACGTTGAGCAGTATCAGACCAAGGGGCCCATCGGCGGAAAGTCACTCGATCGGCTCAACGCGCTTTATCCGGTCCTCGCCCGAGCAGCAACTCTGAGTGCGCGCGCGAGCATTCAGCATGCACGGACTGCGGTGGAAGCGTTGGCAGCCATTGGCATTCCCGCTGCAGCGGTTACACCGACCGGCAGGGTAGTCCTCGCCAACGAGGCCTTCTCTGAGGCGTCCCATATCTGGACGACTCGCGGGGGCGATCGTATCGGTCTGCACGATCGAGTGGCTGCCAAGATGCTGATCGGAGCTCTGGAGACGCTGGAGCTGGCGCGCAGTCCCCGATCCATCCCCGTCCGTGCGAACGCCGGAGGCGCCGTGTCCGCGGTCGTGCAAGTAGTGCCTGTGCGACGCGCGGCTCATGACATTTTCGGGAGCACAGATGCCATCCTGATCCTCAGTGAGCAGAAGTCGCAGGCGACTGATGCAACTCTCATTCAGTCGCTGTTCGATCTGACACCGGCCGAGATCGCAGTAGCACAGTCTGTCACCGCCGGCCTTTCAGTCGGTGACATTGCACAATCCTCCGGCCGGAGCATTGAGACAATTCGCAGCCAGCTCAAGGGAGCCATGGCCAAGACCGGCAGCTCTCGTCAGCTTGAGCTCGCGCTCCTCATGCGACAGCTCGGCCGACCCGCGGGACCGTGATTAGTCGCAACACGCCGGTCGGCTGGCGGTAATCCAGTGGCTCCTCGATTGGCGATTCGCGAGGGACACGGGCCTAGTGCCGTGAGGAACAAGTCGTCGACCGCAAACAGCGACAATCAATCTTTATGCCCTAGGCGGAATTCACCCATTTGGGGGATGCGCCGTGGCGGGCCTAAAGCAAACTC
>JAAYXN010000143.1 GCA_012515885.1 Rhodococcus sp. (in: high G+C Gram-positive bacteria) | reverse complement strand
CGCACACTGCTTGAGATTGTGCCCGCGCCCGGGCAGCCGGATTTGCGCGTCGGCGAGAACATTCGAATGCTGCGTCAAGAGTCCGTCACCGGTCAGACGGTGTACGGCTTTGAGGACTACTCGCGCGGCTGGGCGCTAGTTCTTGTCGCGGCTGTGTTTGCCATCGTGATTGTCGTCGTCGCGCGGGGGCGAGGCTTGCGTGCCCTGATCGGTATTGGTGTCGCGTTCGCGGTCCTCGTGTTCTTCACCCTGCCCGCTTTGTTGGACGGCAAATCGGCAGTGCCCGTCGCGCTCGTGACGGGTTCGCTGATCCTCTACGCCGTCCTGTATCTGGCGCATGGTTTCTCGCTGCGGACCAGTTCGGCGCTGCTGGGCACGTTGCTGTCGATGGCGTTGGCCGCCGTGCTCTCGTGGGTGACTATCGAGATCACCCACCTCACGGGGCTGTCGGAAGAGCAGAACACCAACATTCAGACGTACATGCAGCATGTGAGTATCACCGGGCTGCTGCTTGCCGGGTTCATCATTGGTTCGCTTGGTGTCCTCAACGACGTGACCATCACGCAGGCGTCGTCGGCGTTCGAGCTGGCGACCCTCGATCCGGATGCGTCCCGGCGCGAGATTTTCACGTCCGCCATGCGGGTGGGACGCGATCACATCGCCAGCACCGTCTACACCCTTGTTCTCGCCTACGCCGGTGGCGCGCTACCGCTGCTGCTGCTGTTCAGCACGGCGGGACGTTCCATCCACGACGTGCTCACGAGCGACGCCGTTGCTATCGAGATCGCACGATCAGCCGTCGGCGGTATCGCCCTTGCGCTGTCCGTGCCGTTGACGACAGGCATCGCCGTCCTATTGGCCCGGCCGATGGGTTCGGGACGGCGAAGCAACGCGCCCGTCGAAGACGCCCCTGTGCGGCGTTCAGGCGGCGGACGGCACGCGCGCTAAGGGAAGCGTGGCAGCGGCGGCAAATGCAGCTGCGGTAGTTCGATGCCAGGCAGGCCCGGGATCGTGGGTCGCCGTTCCGGTTCCGGCTCAGGTGAAGCCGGGGGCGGCGTCCACGCTGGGGCGGTGGGCGTCGGCTCGGGTGTGGTCTCTGGCGGCGGAGGTGGTGCTTCCGTCGTCCGGGTGATGGTCGGTAGCGGACGCTGGGTGGTCGTCGTCTGCTCGACGGCCGAGGTGTTTTCGTTGCCGCCTGAGAAGGCTCCCGCCCATCCCAAACCGATCGCGGTTAACGCAACGAGTGCGACTCCCGCGATTACGGCGGCACGCACCTGCTTTTTCGCGACTTTCGGGCCGGGCGGCGGGGCCGCAGAGGCCAGCGAGGAACTGTCGTCGGTGTCGTCGTCTGGTGTGGTGTCTTGCGGTTCTTTCGGCGCGGACGGCGCTGACTGGACGAACGCGGGCTTGCCAGCGAACGGCACGGGCGCTTCGTGCTTACCTCGCTCTGGAGCCTCGGACGGCTGCTGCGGTCCGCTGGCGGCGGGCTCAGTGTTCGGGGAAAGGTGGCGCGGCACGACATTCGGTCCGTTCGGCACACCGGGCGGTGGGGTCTGCGGGCCGTTCGGCTGCGGGCGGCCCTGCACCGGTCCTGCGGGGCGCTGCGTCGGCGCGGCGGCTGGGCCGGGATTATTGGCTGGGCCCGGGTTCTTCACGGGCCCCGGGCTCATGGCAACCACCGGTGGCGGCGAGAACTGCTGCCCAGGCGCTTTATCGATGCGGGCAGCAAGCAGCGCCGCACCTTCCGAGGCCACCAATTCCGGGTTGGACGGGATGCTGACCGGCAGCCGCAGCGCCGCCTCAATGACAGACGGGACGACGGGGATACGTGCGCCGCCACCAAGAAGAACCACCGCGTCCGGCACGCAACCGGAGCGTTCAATAACTCGCTCGACCATCTGCGTCGCCAATTCCAGCGACGGGGTGACCAGAGACTCGAACACGTCACGCGAAAGCAGTAGCAGCCCAGCCGCACCAGGCACACACACCGCGCCGCTGGTGGACAGGCGTTCTTTCGCTTCCCGGCACTGCGCGTCGAGCGCTTTGGATGCGTGCGCGTCGCGCGGCGGCGGCAGGCGCTTCTCGGTGATCTGCTCGTCGCGAATCAACCGGTCAAACACGTCGCCGCTAATGGATGCGGTGCGTTCGCGGGCAAGGACCTTGCCGGAAGAACGTTCCACAACAGTGATCGTCAAACCCGAGCTGCCCAGGTCAAAGAACACCAGGTTCTTGTAGTTGCGCAGCATGTTGGCGTGCTCAAGGTACGTCAGCGTGGCCGCCACTTCGGGAAGCAACTGGTAGCCGCCGAGCTGCTGCCGATCAAGCGCGGCACCCATGACGCCAGCGTGGGGCTCGTCGCGGCATGCAACCGCCGTGACAGCTACACCCTGCGACGATTCGAGGACGACACCAATGGACTGCGCGGCGATCTCCTCCGGCGAGCCGTCAACGCTGCTAACCATCTGCGAGGTAAAGCCCGAGTTCTGCCCGTCACCGGACGCAGGGCGCGATAGGCGTACCGCGCTCGCGCCGACGGACACACCCAGAACCGAACCCACTTGCTTGCCTCATTTACCTCGCCGGGGCCGCGATCCGCCCCCGATCATTTGCCGCAGTCTAACCGCGGCGCCGGACACACTTCATAGCGAGAGTAACCGCACCGTGGCTAGCGTCGTCAAAACTTCATCCACGCCCCAAAGCGCGGTGCCGCCAGCCGTGACGTATCCACAGAGACGGATCGATGCAGTTCCGGCCGTCAATGATGACGCGCTGACGGACTACGTCGTCCAGTTCAGTGGGATGCAGATCAACAAACTCATCCCATTCTGTGAGAACCAAAACGGCGTCGGCGCCCGTCGCGGCCTCGACCGCTGACGTCGCATACCCCAAGGTCGGGAACAATCGACGTGAATTATCGGCTGCTTGCGGGTCATATACGTTGACGACGGCGCCGTGCAGTTGCATCATTCCGGCGACGTTGAGCGCCGGGGAATCACGCACATCATCGGAGTTCGGTTTGAACGCCGCACCCAGCACTGCAATATTGGCGCCAAGCAGCGATCCGCCGCACATGTGCGTCGTCAGCTCCACCATCTTGCTGCGTCGACGCATATTGATGCTGTCAACTTCCCGGAGGAAGTGCAGGGCCTGGTTAGCTCCCAGCTCACCCGCGCGGGCCATAAACGCGCGAATGTCTTTAGGTAGACAGCCGCCGCCAAAGCCGAGACCTGCGCCCAGGAAGCTGCGTCCGATCCGGGCGTCGTGACCGAGGGCGTCGGCCAGGAGGGTGACGTCTGCGCCCGCTGCCTCACACACTTCGGAGACGGCGTTGATGAACGAGATTTTGGTAGCAAGGAACGCGTTGGCAGCAACCTTGACCAGTTCGGCGGTCGCGAGGTCACTGACCAGATAGGGGGTGCCGTCGGCCAAGATCGGTGCGTACAGCTCGCGCAGAACCTCATCCGCGCGCCCGCCCGGGGCAGTACCGACGACGATGCGGTCGGGGCGCAGAGTGTCGTCAACGGCGTGGCCTTCGCGCAGGAACTCCGGGTTCCACGCGATCTCCACATCATGGTCGACGTCGAGGCCGAAGACCCGCTCCGCAAGCGCCGCCGCCGTCCCCACCGGCACAGTCGACTTCCCCACAATCGTCGCAGAACCTGTTAACCGTGGAACGAGGTTGTCGACTACAGCTTCCACATGCGACGTGTCGGCCGCATACTCGCCTTTGCGTTGCGGGGTGCCGACAGCAATGAAATGCAGGTCCGCGAACGCTGCCGCCACGTCGTAGGACGTGGTGAAGGAGAGTCGACCGTTCGCGAGGTTGCGTTTAGGCACCTCACCGAGACCAGGTTCATGGAACGGCACCTCACCGGACGTGAGCTTCGCCACCTTACCTTCGTCGACATCGACGCCCAGGACGTCGTGACCAAGCTCCGCCATGCACGCGGCATGGGTAGCTCCGAGGTATCCAGTTCCGAAAACCGTGCAGCGCATGACCCTTTTGGTACCTGCCGCACATGATCGGGACACGACACGTATGCGTCGCGGAAGCGAACATTCTTCGACGGCCCTGGCGGGGATCGCTTGAGTTCGCTGATCGCGCTGCGGGTCCTATGCTGACGCGCATGCATGTTCTTTTTGTCTGCACCGGCAATATTTGCCGTTCCCCGATGGCAGAGCGGCTGGCGGTTGCGTATGCTGAGGAACTCGGCATTGCCGACTTGACGACGTCGAGCGCGGGAACTCATGCCGTTGTCGGCGCCGACATGGAACCCACTGCAGCGAAGGTGCTGGCCGGTTTCGGTGGCGATTCGACGGGCTTTTCGGCGCGCTTGTTAACCGCGGAGATCGCTGCGGACGCCGACTGGGTGTTGACGATGTCTGAGCAGCACCGCGAGAAGGTCCTTTCTGTTGCGCCGGGCCAGTTCTCGAAGACATTCACGCTCAAGGAAGCGGTCCGTCTCGCCCAATCCAGTGGCGCCCGCTCCATCCCTGCCCTCGCTGAAGCCCGCCGCGACCACCGCAATACCGGTGAACCCGAAGACATTTCCGACCCCATGGGCAAAGACGAAGAAACCTTCCTCGCCGTCGGCTCCGAAATCGCTGAACTATTAGGGACACTGCTACGCACCGTGCGGTAGAGGGGCGGTCCTTGGTGGGCTGCCGTCGTGATCCGCTGGTGGGCTGCGGCCGTCGGTGATCCCTTGGTGGGCCACCTCCGTCGTGATCCTCTGGCGGGCACAATGTCGCGACGTATCCGCTCAACGGAACCAATGTCACATCGTCCCCGACGGACAGGTGGGGACGACGTGACGGCGTATCGATCTACTTCGGCTCAGGGGGTGGATGCAACGAGCCTGTTAGAAGGGTTCGTTGATGACCACCACCCTAGAGATGAACATGTGGGGCGAGGACCGCTCTAGATTTCTGTCCATGATCAATACCGGTAT
>JAAYXN010000142.1 GCA_012515885.1 Rhodococcus sp. (in: high G+C Gram-positive bacteria) | reverse complement strand
TGCACACTGTTCGGAAAGGACCCCGCGTGAGCGACGAGCACACACCGGACCCAGACGCCCCAGCTACCGACGTGCCTGCACCACCGGACCCGTGGAAGGGTTTCCGCGGCGTATGCGCGGGAACGCTGATCCTGGAAGCGATCGTGGTGTTGCTTGCGTTGCCGATCGTCGCCAACATCGGCGGCGGTGTGACGTGGGTGTCCGGCGGGCTCATCGTGGGTAGCGCGGTGGCGATGGTGCTCGGTGCCGGCCTGCAGGGTCGGCCCTGGGCAATGAAATTCAACATCGCGATCCAGGTCGTTCTGCTTCTCGGTGGATTCGTCGATCTGTCGATCGCCGCTGTTGGGCTCATCTTCGGTGTCGTCTGGGCGTACCTGATTTACCTGCGGCGAGACCTGACGATCCGAATGGCGAAGGGCCTGTTGCCCAGTCAACAGCCACGCACGTTAGGGTGATGCCTTGTGACTGAGCGCACCCTAGTACTCATCAAGCCCGACGCCGTAGCCCGCGGATACGTTGGCGAGATCCTCGCCCGTATCGAACGCAAGGGCCTGGCCATCGCGGCACTTGAGCTCCGTATCCCGTCCGAAGATGTGGCGAAGAGCCACTACGCCGAGCACGCCGAGCGCCCGTTCTTCCCGAGCCTGCTGGAGTTCATCACCTCCGGACCTCTGGTTGCAGCTGTCGTCGAAGGCCCCCGCGCCATCGCGGCGTTCCGCCAGCTTGCTGGTGGAACCGATCCGGTGGAGAAGGCAACCCCCGGAACGATCCGCGGTGATTTCGGGCTTGAGACACAAGCCAACCTGGTCCACGGCTCGGACTCGCCGGAGTCTGCAGCTCGCGAGATCGCACTCTGGTTCCCAGCCCTCTCTCAGTAATACTCCGCGGCAGCGCCTCTAGAGCAGCTGCCGCCACGCTGATCACACTGCCTTGGATTCGACTTCGCTCCCGCGCGCAAATGCCACGCGGGAGCGAAGTTCAACCTCCGGTTAGTGCACGTAGCAATCAACAAACACGGATTCTTCGGGCGCCGATGCCATGAACGCGTGTGAACGTGTGGGATAATGGACGCCAGGATGATGGACCCGGTAGAGCACCGGCCCCAGGTCAGCCCCGTACGCAGCCGCCGCATCCATAGGGAAATACCCCGTGGACGTGAGATAAGCAGGCTCGTCAGGGCAGACGATTGGGTCGACGGTAGCGCCTACCGAAGCCGCATCCCCAGCTTGACCCAAAACTCAACCAAACCCAGTACCGCAAACCGGCAAGTACGACGCCGATAGGCACAACAGCGCCGACAGGCAAGAACAGACAGCTAAGTGCTGCACGCAGACGTGAAAACGGACACGTCCGTGAGCGGCGCTCGACCAACAACAGTGTCGCGCCCCAACCAGGGCGCGAAAACTACAGAAACCGGCCCTTGAGTGGCCGCGTCACACCGTCTCGGAGAGGTGGTGGACGCGCCCGGGGGCCCGAGGAGACTTACGTGGCCGATCAAGCGCCGCCCACAAATTCAGATTCGAATCTGCCAGAAAAGATGCGGGTCCACGCGCTCGCGAAAATTCTGGGAACAACAAGCAAGCAGATCATCGCTACTGCCGTCGAGCAGGGCCTTGAGCTGAAGAGCGCTCAGTCGAGCGTTTCGCGTGCCGTGGCCGAACAGCTGCGTGACGCTCTTGCCGGTACCGCCGAGTCGGCTGCGCCCGCCGAGGCTGCGCCCAGCTCAGAGTCACCGAGCCTTGAACCAGAGCAGAGCCAGGCTCCCGAGCCAGCGATCACTCTCGACTTTTCTGCAGTTCAAGCCCCTGCGGCCACCACGGCTCCAGAAGCCAGCGTCGACGCGGCAGCTGTTCCACTGTTCCTCCAGCCTGATCCCAGCGCCGCGAAGCCTCGCCGCACGCGCAGTCGCCGCGCCGCCGCGCCTGCTGACGAGAGCACTCCGAGCGAAGAGCCTGGCACCGATGCCGCCGCGCACACCGACGACTCAGCTGCTGCGGACAGCAACGCTGCAAACGCAGACTCCTCCGGAAGCCCAGATTCTTCTGATCACGACGACGACCAGCCACGTCGACGTCGTCGGGGCCGTCGCGGACGTGGGCGCGGACGCGGTGAACAGGACGGCGACAGTCAGGACCAGAACAGCCAGTCTGCTGGCGATGCATCCACCGAGGACGCTGCCGCTGACTCGTCAGGTGAGGACAGCTCAAGCAGCGATGGCTCAGCTGAGGCTGATGCTCCCGTCGAGAAGTCCCGCAGCCGTCGGCGCCGTTCGTCCGGAGGCAAGAAGAACGCTGAAGACGACGCCGCGAAGACCCCAGACTCGGAGGACTCCGGAACGGACGCTGAGGCAGAGGCCAAGGACGGCTCCACTGAGGGCGCTGGCAGCGACGAGTCCGGTGACGAGAACGCGGACGGCACCAGCCGTCGTCGTCGGCGTCGCCGTCGTCGCCGCACCGGGTCAGATTCGGCGGAGACCCCGTCCGATGACGATCCACCGAACACCGTCATCCACGAGCGGGAACCACGCAACAAGAACCGTGGCAAGGACGAAGTTCAGGGAATCACCGGATCAACCCGGTTGGAAGCTAAGCGTCAGCGCCGTCGTGACGGCCGCGATGCTGGTCGCCGCCGACCCCCGATTCTGACGGAGTCGGAGTTCCTGGCGCGCCGCGAATCCGTCAACCGGGTCATGGTGGTGCGGGATCGTTCCGCGCAGCCGCAGGGAACCACGCAGGTCGCAGTCTTGGAAGACGGCATTCTGGTGGAGCACTTTGTGACGTCGTCGGGTGCACCGTCGATGGTTGGCAACGTGTATCTCGGCCGTGTGCAGAACGTGCTCCCCAGCATGGAGGCCGCGTTCATCGATATTGGACGTGGACGCAACGGTGTCCTCTACGCTGGTGAGGTCAACTGGGATGCTGCCGGACTGGGCGGCAACTCACGCAAGATCGAACAGGCACTCAAGCCGGGGGACCAGGTCCTCGTTCAGGTCAGTAAAGACCCGGTTGGGCACAAGGGGGCGCGTCTGACCACGCAGATCAGCCTTGCTGGCCGCTTCCTTGTGTACGTGCCGGACGGCAACTCCACGGGTATCAGCCGCAAGCTGCCCGACACCGAACGCAAGCGTCTTAAAGAAATTCTGCGCGACATCGTTCCTGCTGACGCCGGAGTCATCATCCGGACGGCAGCTGAAGGCGTCAGCGAAGAAGAGCTGGCCCGCGATGTTGAGCGGTTGCAGGCTCAGTGGGAGACCATCAGCGAACAGTCCAGCCAGGAGCAGGACGGTAAGTCCGGCAACCCGAAGGCCCTGTATGAAGAGCCGGACCTGCTGGTCAAGGTTGTGCGCGACCTCTTCAACGAGGACTTCTCCAAGCTGGTCATCGAGGGCGACCGGGCGTGGGACACGATCGAGTCCTACATCACCGCTGTCGCCTCCGACCTGACTCCTCGGCTGGAAAAGTACGACTCCACCAGCGGGGTCGACGTCTTTGGTGCCTACCGCATCGACGAGCAACTCGCGAAGGCACTCGACCGCAAGGTGTGGCTGCCGTCCGGCGGCACCCTGGTGATCGACCGCACCGAAGCGATGACGGTGGTCGACGTCAACACCGGCAAGTTCACCGGTGCCGGCGGCAACCTCGAAGAGACCGTCACCCGCAACAACCTGGAGGCCGCTGAAGAAGTGGTCCGCCAGATGCGTCTGCGTGACATCGGCGGCATGATCGTCGTCGACTTCATCGACATGGTGCTCGAATCGAACCGGGACCTGGTTCTGCGTCGTCTCACCGAGGCTCTTGGACGGGACCGCACCCGGCACCAGGTGTCGGAAGTGACGTCGCTGGGTCTCGTCCAGATGACGCGTAAGAAGCTGGGCACCGGGCTCGTTGAGGCGTTTTCGACGACGTGTGAGCATTGCCACGGCCGCGGAATCATCGTCCACTCTGAGCCGATCGAGCAGAAGCCGGAATCGAAGAACGAGGCCCGCTCCAACTCGCGTCAGGAGTCGCGTCGCGGCAAGAACCGCGGCAAAGACAATCGGGAGAAGACCACCGAGCCCCAGGAGACGCCCGCAGAGCAGGAACCTGCGGATGCGTCAGTAAAGCGGGCTCACCCGGTCGCTTTGGCGATGGCTGGGCACCACCCTGAGCATGCGTCTGACTCCGATTCCTCTTCTGACGCTGCGGCGGAAGACGTGAAGAATGGCGTCGAAGCGAAAAAGGGCACTGACACCGCGCAGGGCGAGACCGCTCCTGCCGTTGAACAGGCTCCACCAGCTCAAACCGCTGCGCCTGAAGCCCCCGTATCGGAGGCGAAAGCTGCGGAAGAGATGGTCGCCGACGCCACCGTGGTCAGCGAACCCGCTGCGAGTGAACCGACTGCCCAGAGCGAACCGGAAGCGCGTCCGCGTCGCCGTAGCCGCAGGGTCTCGCGTGCAGCAGCAGCTCCCAGCAGTGGCAGCGACTCAGAGTCGGCAGGCACAGTGTTCGTGCTGCCCACACCGACACCAGCAGAAACAGGGCCGGAAGAGGCTGCTCAGCAGCCCGAACCCGTGGTGATTAGTCGACCGCGTCGCCGTCGCGCTGCGGGACGACCTGCCGGTCCACCGGTCGATGGCGGCGACACGTCATCAGCAGATTCACCGGAGTAGGGACGTGGTGAGGGAAGGCGGTTTGGTTCAACTGGCCGCCTTCCTGTAACCTTGACCAGTCGCTGCATAGTGGCTTGGGATGCGCGCGCCGCGAGCACGTGGCCCGATCCCGCCCACGGCAGCCTCCACACCAGACCAGTCGCGTTCTACGTCCTAAGTGGGATGCGAGCAAGTTCGAAGAAGCAAGGGGTAGCCCTCCGATGGCAACGTACGCGATCGTCAAGACCGGCGGAAAGCAGTACAAGGTCGCTGTTGGTGACCTCGTCAAGGTCGAGAAGATCGAGGGTG
>JAAYXN010000141.1 GCA_012515885.1 Rhodococcus sp. (in: high G+C Gram-positive bacteria) | reverse complement strand
TGGGTGTGGGTGCGGTGCGTGAGTGGGCGGGTTCGCTTGCTGATTTTGTGGCTGTGCGTTCTGAGGTGTCGGTGTCGCAGGTGGGGTGGTCTGCGGGTGTGTCTCGTGCGGATTTGGTTGATCGGGCGGTGGTGGTGGCGTCGGGTCGTGGTGAGTTGGTGGAGGGGCTGCGGGCACTGGCAGCAGGTAATCAGCATCCGTGCGTTCTTGAACCCACCCACGTCACGTCACAGCCACGCGTCGCACTCACGATCGGTACAGGACAACCGATTCTCGGTGTGCTGCAAGGGATTTACGGACCCGATTCGGGCGTCACCGAATTCGTCGACCAGATCGCAGAGGCCACGGACTTCCCGGTAGCACTGCTCATTGACGAGCCCAGTGCGCACGCTGGTAGCGACCTCGACTCTGCAACAAGGCAGCTCGGCGAGTACGTCGCATCGGTGGCGCTTGGTCTGTGGTGGCGTGCCCGCGGCATGGAACCCGAACTCATCGTCGGCGGCGGTATGGGTGTTTTCGCTGCCGCCGCACTGGCCGGTGTGTACGCACCTATCGACGGCGCGAAAATCGTTCAGGCACTCGTCGATGCTTCCGGCAGTGACCCCAGTGACCTCAGTGAACTCGCCGCCAGCATTGCCTGGGAACCTGCGCTCCTCGATGTGCTGAACGCAGACGGCAAGATCGTTGATACCGCTGCGCTGTCCTCGCCCCAGAAGTGGGCCGACATCGCACAGAGCGCGGTAACAGCAACAGATTCATCAGAAGAACTGGCCGGAGCAGCAGCTGAACTCGTCAGCCGCGGCATCGACGCGGTGATCGATCTCGGCCGCGGAGCGTGGCTCAGCAGCCTCGACGTCCACGGCTACACAGGACTGCGCACCGCCACCATCGATCCCGGCAACCAGCACGAAGCAATGGCACGCGCTATCGGTCAGCTGTGGTGTGCAGGCGGCGCCATCAACTGGCAGGCCGTCAACCCGCGCCATGACAGCCACCTCGTTCTGCCGAGCTACGCCTTCCAGCGGCAGCGGTACTGGCTCGACAACGCGACCGGCTCAACGCCCATGGTGGCACGGCCACTCGACCCACGGTTCGTCTCGCTCGCGACCGGCGGCCTCGTTGCCGAAACTACGATTTCGGTAGCCTCCCTACCGTTCCTGAGTGAACACATGGTCCACGACCAGTACGTGGTTCCCGGTGTGGTGTTCATCGAACTCGTGTTGCGAGCAGGTGCCGAACTACTGGGCGGCGACGTCACCATCGAATCACTGCAGATCAAGCGGCCACTGGTATTGCATCCCGAAGCGGTCGCTGACGTCCAGGTGTCTGTCGAGCGAGGCGGCAGTGGTCACCGGGCTTCGGTGTACAGCCGTGCCGCAGATGGCACCTGGCATGTACACCTGGTCGCTGAAATCGCGCAACGCGACGGTTCTGTCGACCCAGTCGGTGAACCCGGTTTCACGATCACCGAACCCGCCGATACCTCGTCGCTGCCCGCCTTCGATGCTACAAACTTCTACACACAGTTCTGGCACCCGAACTTCCGACTCGGCACCAGCTTCCAGCTCATCGATCGGGCGCGAGGTGGATCAGGTTGGGCACAAGCAACATTCGTCATGCCAGGTGCTGAAACCCGCGGCGTCTCCGCAGGCATTCGCCCCGAACTTCTCCTGCTCGATACCGCCGTCCAACTGGTGGCTTTGGCAGCGCACGAGCCAGGAAAGCTGGACCCAGAACGACCTGTCCGCCTGGGCACCGGATACCGCCGGATGGGAGTCGGCACATCAGTGCCGCAGGGGCCGATCCTCGCTGCTGCCACCGCCGTGTCAACGCCGGACGGTCAGATCATTGGCGACGTCACCCTCACGGGCGGCGATGGCACCGTCCTCGCCTTCCTCGAAGGCGTCTCGTTTGCCCAGGTCAGTCCCGCAATGCTCGCCCGCATGGCCGAAGCAGTCCACAGTGCCGACACCCAGCGCGCACCGCTGACAGAGATTGATCTGACCGCGCTCACAGCACTGCCACGCGGTGAACGGGTGACACAGATCGACGGCGCGCTGCGCACGGCACTCGCCCGCATCACCAAGAACGATCCGGCCAGCTTCGACGGAGCAGAATCGCTCATCGAGCGGCTCGACTCGCTCATGCTGATCGAACTCAAAGACATCGTCGAGCAGCAGTTTGCCGTCGAAATCAGCACGGAAACCCTGTTCGACGCGAGTTCACTTGTGGGACTGAGCAACTGGGTTGCCGACGAGATCACCACCCAGGGTGGGTCATCGGACGACGCTGCGCAAGCGGAGACAACTTCTGTAGCGGCAGCGTCGCCGGCTGCAACGACCGAAGGCGCCGCACCTGCGACTGCAACGACCGAAGGCGCCGCACCTGCGCCGCCGCGGCCGCAGCGTCGTCGACGGTCCCGTTTGATGAGCGTCGAACAAATGACAGAGAAGGCATTCCTTGATCCGTCGATTGTCGGCAAGGGTGCACCCGATCCGGATGCCCCGGCAGCAACCCTGCTGACCGGCGCCACAGGCTTCGTCGGAGCGTTCCTGCTGCGCGAACTTCTGCGCAGCACCGACGGCGACGTCCTGTGCCTGGTCCGAGCCAACAACGAAGCGCACGGCACCGAACGGCTCGAAGCCAATCTCGCCAAGTACGGGATTGACCTCGACGCGGACGACGCACGCGGATACCGCGACCGCATCATCCCGCTCGTTGGTGATCTCGGTGAACCACGTTTCGGGCTGTCCGAAGAATCCTTCACCGGGCTCCACGCGATGATCGGCCGCATTCTGCACTGCGGCGGCATGGTCAAGTGGACATACCCGTACGACGGACTGGCAGCGGCAAACGTCGCAGGCACCGTTGAGGTCCTGAAGTTGGCGACCATCGGTGCACCACGCCAGGTCGACTTTATTTCGACAGTCGGTGTGTTCTCGTCGCGGACCTACACCGAACCCAGCGTCACCGAGGACGCGGAACTCGACACCAGTGGACCGCTGGCCGTCGGCTACGCGCAAACAAAGTGGGTGGCCGAAAAGCTCATCCGTATTGCCGCTGAACGCGGAGTGCCGACCACCATCCACCGCATCAACACCGCTGGCGACAGCGTGAGCGGCGCCTTCAACCGACAAGATCACCTCAGCATGATGATCAAGGGCTGCGTGGAAGCAGGAATCGCACCAATCGACGCACCGATGCCGCTGCAACCCGCTCCGATCGACTACGTGGCCGCGGGCATCGTTGCCCTGACCCGCGAGCCATCGGCAGTAGGCGGCACCTTCCACCTGGTGCATCCACAACAGCTAACGTGGGGCCAATTCTTCGACCACATCGGCGAATACGGCTACCCCTACGAAGGGTTGACGTTCGCTGACTGGCGAGAACAGGTGACCAGTCGTCGGGCCGGAACGATGGCACTCGTCGGCCTGACGCCGTTCCTGCACGAATCCGCAGACGACGTACGACTGCCGTACTCCGACTCCGCCCAGACCCGCGAAGCACTCAGTGCGCTCGGAGTGCACTGCCCGCCACTCGATAGCAGCCTCATCCACTGCTACCTCGATGCCTTCGTGGCCTCAGGATTCATGCCCGCACCGGGCGAATCCTGAGCCCGAACCCTTGCCACCGCTAAATCTTCTAAGGAGCCTCCAGTGACTACCGCATTGATCGACCTCGCCAGCCCCGAATATCGACTGCGCCCCTGGGACATCTACCGCCAACTCCGCGACGAGCACCCGGTGTACTTCATGCCCGAGGCCACGTGGGACGGCGAAGACGTCTACGTCCTGAGCCGCTACGAGGACGTTGGAATCGCCCTGAAAGACAAGGCGCGCTTCTCCTCACAGATTCAGCAAGACAACTACATGAACCTGCCGATGCTGGTGAATCGGGACGCACCCGAACACACACGGTTGCGGCACTCCACGAACCGGGCATTCAACGCGCGGTTGGTGCGTCAGCTCGGCGACTGGGTACAGGGCCTCGTAGACGAACTCATTAGCGAACTGTACGAGCACGAACAGGTCGAGTTCGTCGACGCCTACTCCACCGCACTGCCGCTGCGAGTAGTGGGCGGAATGCTGGGCGTCCCCCTCGACCGCAAGGCCGACCTGCGCCGCTGGTCGCAAGCAGTGATGAACTCGTTCGCCGTGTCCGCGGGCCTGGACCCCGATTCTGTACCCGGATTCTTCGAAGACATCGTCGAATTCAGCAACTACATGGAAGAACTCGCGCACGAACGTCGCGGCAAACCCAACCGCGGCGACATCCTCGGAGGTCTCGTGGAAGAACACGAGGCAGGCGAACTCACCCGCGACGAACTGGTCACGATGGCGTGGTCGTTTATCGCCGCCGGTCACGAAACGACGATGAACCTCCTCGGCGGTGGCATCGAAATGCTGCTACGTGAGCCTGAACTGGCTGCGCAGCTACGCGAAGACCCCAGCAAGACCGCCGCCTACATCGAGGAATACCTGCGACTGAACAGCCCCACCCAGTGGCTGCTGCGACGGACCATCACCGACGTCGAACTGCACGGCGTCACTATCCCCGCCGGTGGCCTCGTACACGTTGTGCTCGGTTCCGCGAACCGGGATCCGCGCCAGTTCGAGAATCCTGATGTCCTCGATCTCAGTCGGCCGAATGTCAATCGTCACTTCGCGTTCGGTGCGGGCGCACACTTCTGCCCAGGCTCGGCGCTGTCGCGACTGCTCGCAGAAGCCACCTTCAACTCGTTCTACCCGGTACTGGACCGCTTCAGCCTCGACCCCGAGCGTCCCGCTCAACTGCGTAAGCAGCAGGGCTCCTACGGGTTCTCCGAAATGTGGCTGAACGTGCACCCTGAGCGCGGTCGCTGACCGGTGAGTCGCTCGCTATGGTTCCGCGAGTTCCCTGTGCCAGAGGTGACTGGGCAGGCGGATCGGGTGTTGCTGTGCCTTCCGCATGCTGGCGGTACAGCGGGGTTCTTCCGGACACTGCCGACAGCAGTGTCGGGAAGCTACCGGATGCTGGCCGTGCAGTACCCGGGGCGCCAGGACCGTCACCGCGAGGCGGCGATCGGTGATGTGCGGTTGCTTGCCTCCGCGATCGCCGAGCAGATTGTCGACGCAGGAATCGAATCACTCGATGTGCTGGGCCACAGTTTCGGAGGCCTCGTGGGATTCGAAGTGGTCAGATTGCTGGGCGAACAAGCGAGTATCAACGTTGGTCAGCTGACGGTCACGCACTCGCGGCCGCCGTCAGCTGAACTGCCGGACAACCCGTTACACACCCTGGGCGACGATGCGTTCATCGAGCGCATCGTCGCACTTGGCGGCACCGACGAGAGCGTCTTCGCGGACCCGGATCTGCGGTCCTTCTACCTACCACCGCTACGCAGCGACTACGCCGCCGTCGAGCAGTACCAGGCCCCGCAGTCAGCGAGCGTGATGTGCGATATCACCGCGATCGGGGGACTGCGCGACTCTCTGGTGCCCGCAGCATCAGCAGAGCGGTGGCGTCGCCACACCAGCGGCAGCTTCCGGATAAGGGTCTTCGATACCGACCACTTCGGTATCTACCAGCGGCCCACCGAGCTTGCCGGATTGATACGCAGAAAGGTCACCGCGAAGTAATGCGAACAACCAGCAGACGCGCCGTACTGCTCGCCGCCGCCGGGATGGGAGCCGCAGCGCTCTCCGTGCGGCGCCCACCCGAGGCGCACGCACACACCCAAGCCGGGGTCGTCATCATCGGTAGTGGGTATGCGGGAGCCGTGACGGCACTGCGTCTCGCACAGCAGGGAATCGCATCGACCATTGTTGAGCGCGGCCGCTGGTGGCCCGTTACCGACCGCGGCGACACCTTCGCGACCCCCACCCGGCCCGACGGCCGGGCGACGTGGATACCGGGCGTCGCTACCGGCGTGCTGGAAGTAGCACCCGGCACGGGAGTGAACTGCCTCGCTGGCGCCGGGGTAGGCGGCGGCTCCCTCGTCAACTACGCCGTCATGATGACACCGTCAGAAGAGCTGTTTCGGCAGTCCTTCGGTGACAGCCTCGACTACGGCGAAATGGCAGAACGCTGGTATCCCCGCGCACGGACACTGTTGGGCTGCACACCCATTCCCGACGACGTGCTCGCGTCCCCCGCATATGCCGGGGCGCGCGAGTTCTCTACGGCCAGCAGCCAAGCTGGATTAGACACCATACGGCCTGATCTCGCCATCGACTGGAACATCGTGCGCCGCGAGATCGCCGGGCATCTGCGGCCATCAGCAACCGCAGGCGAATGCATGTGGGGAATGAACAGCGGCGCAAAACTCAGCGTCGACCGCACAGTCCTCGCTGCCGCCCTGGCCACCGGCCTCGTCACCGTCCGGGAACTACATCACGTCACCGCGATCCGGCAGGTAGCGGGCGGGGGAGAATCGGGCGCGGGAGCAGCGGCTGAGGGTGCGACGAACGGTCAGGGCGCGCAGCCGCGCTACACCGTCAGCTGTGCGGTGCTCGACCACTCCGGGAAAACCCGATCCACCACGGAACTCCAGACGTCCACGCTCGTCCTCGCTGCCGGATCGCTCGGCACCACACAGCTGCTCGTGCGGGCCCGCGAGCAGGGCGACATTGCGACGCTCGGCGCCAGCATCGGCACCGGATGGGGCACCGGCGGCGACCACGTCACCATCCGGCTCGGGATACGAGACTCCCGCTCTCAGGGTGGACCGGCACCCGTCGTCGCCACCGACTGGCGATCCAACACTCCACTGAGCCTGCTGAACTTTCCACTCGGAATCGGCCCCCTCGACGGCGTCACACAAAACGCGCTGGCCGTTGGGATAGTGCCCCCAATCGGAACCTTCACGTACAACAGACTTCGGGACCGCGTGGACCTGCACTGGCCAGAACACGACCGGGCAGTGCGGGCGTCCTCACGGGGCGTCGATGCGATGTTGGGCCGCATCGGAGAGCAGCTACCGCGCACAGCGCCCGCCCTGTCCCTACCCCTCGTTACCGCACACCCACTCGGTGGCGCTGTCCTCGGTGCCGCCGCAGACAGCTATGGGCGAGTTCACGGGCACCCCGGACTCCATGTTGTCGACAGCGCGCTGATCCCCGGATCCACCGGAGCAGTACCACCGGCACTGACCGTTACCGCGATAGCCGATCGATGCGCGAGTGCGCTCGCCGCCGACCTCATAAGGGAGACATCATGACCGCCACAACTGAGGCGCCAGAGCACGAGACGCACAAGGGCACCGCCGGGTGGACCCTCGCCGTCGTGGCACTCGCGACGTTCATGATCATGCTCGACCTCACCGTCGTGAACGTGGCACTGTCCGACATTCAGCGTTCCTTTGACTCCAGTTTCACGGCGCTGCAGTGGATCCTCGACGGTTACGCCCTCGGATTGGCTGCGGTGCTACTCGCCAGCGGGTCTCTCGCCGACCGCATCGGCCGTCGCGTGGTCTTCCAATGGGGCATGGTGATCTTCACCCTGTCCTCACTCGCGTGCGGTCTCGCACCCACCGACGAGGTCCTCATCGGCGCCCGCATCGTGCAGGGGCTCGGCGGCGCCGTACTTTTCGCTGTGGGCCCCGCCCTGCTCGGCCACGAGTTCCGCGGCGCAGCCCGAGGAAAAGCGTTCGGTGTCTTTGGCGCCGTCGTGGGCCTGGCCATCGCCTTTGGCCCACTGATCGGTGGATACCTCACCGAAGCGTGGAGCTGGCGCCTCATCTTCCTCATCAACGTCCCGTTCGCGATCGGGGCGTTGCTGATCGGCCAGTTCCGCCTGCGTGAGTCGTCCGAACCCAATGCGCCCAGCGTGGACTGGTGGGGCATGGTGACCTTCTCCGCCGCGCTGTTCCTGCTCGTCTTCGGGCTCATGCGCGGCGAATCCGACGGTTGGACCAGCCTGCCCGTAGCGGGAAGCCTCATTTCCACGGCGGTGCTGCTCATCATCTTCTGGATCATCCAAAAGCGCAGGGGCACTGCCGCCATGGCAGACCTATCGCTGCTGAACAATCGCACCTTCAACGGGCTTTCCATCGTCGCAGCGCTGTCAGCGATGTCCGTGATGCCAGCGCTGTTCCTCTTGATTTCCTACGTGCGTAACGTGCTGTCGTACTCGGCGTTCGATAGCGGAATCCGCTTCCTGCCGTTGACCCTGACGCTGTTCGCATCAGCGTTCGTTGCCGGATTGTTGACGGCGCGGGCCCGACCCGGCCTACTTGTCGGGTTCTCCCAACTCTTTATCGCCGCAGGATTGGTGGCGGTGCTACTTGTCGACGAAACCTCGGAATGGACTGCGCTGATTCCAGCGATGCTCCTCATCGGTGTGGGCATGGGCCTGTTTAACCCGCCGCGCGCCGCCATCGCTATCGCGGTCACCACACCCGGCAAGGCAGGTATGGCCTCAGGCATCAACGAGACCATGCAACAGGCCGGTATGGCTGTGGGTATCGCGGCTCTCGGTGCACTCTTTCACAGCCGGGTGGCAACAGCATTCAAAGAATCAGAGGTTGGACAGCTCGCGGGCGACCGGGCCGGTGACGCAGGAGAAGCGATCGCGGTAGGTGCCGGACAGCATGTCGTCGATGAGGCACCGGCGCACCTAGCGTCGGCAGTGGATGAAGCGGTCCGCACCGCGTTTGTCACTGGGCTGCACGAGGTTCTGATCGGTGCCGCAGCCATCGCGGCCATCGCGGGGATCGTCGCA
>JAAYXN010000140.1 GCA_012515885.1 Rhodococcus sp. (in: high G+C Gram-positive bacteria) | reverse complement strand
TGGCCGTCACCGACCCGGGAGTACAGGGCATCGCTCTGTTCGCGGAAACTGAACCGGGCGAATGGATTACCGATGCGCGGCGACTGCTTCGTTCGGAGCTCGGACCGGCATATTCGATCACCATCATTACTGGCCCACGTGGGCTGATTGCACGCACATCGAGCGGTAAGCCTCGCCGTCGACTGATGTGGGAAAAGTGGAAGGAAGGCAAACTCATCGACGCGACGGAGCACCCCGCCGATATCCCTTGGGCGACCGGGACGGAACTGCGGCTCTCTTCGGCCTACCTGGAAACTTTGCTCGATCAGGTCGGCGGTGTGGTGGACCTACCTGACTATGCCGCCGTGCTGCTGGAGGGCTCGATCGCGGAGGGCTTTGGAAACGAAGGTTCCGACATTGACTTCCTGGTGATTTCTCCCGGTAGCGACAGCACTCCGACAATGCCGACCGTTCTGTTCCTTGATGGACGACGCGTCGAAGTGCGTACTCGCTCAATCGGGCAGCTTCGGGCTCAATTGGAGCAGGTCGCAGCTCCCAATCCGAATCTGAACGAGGACGTTCTCAACCGGTGCCAGCGGTTCCTGAGGGGTTCGCTGGTGCGCGGTGAGAACGGCTCTACAGATCAATCGGTGATTGTTGACGAGCTGCGGGCGGTGCTCAGCGAGGACACCCTGCGCGAGGTCTTGGCATCGTGGTGGTCAGAGCGCTCGGTGCAGGCGCTGCGCTACGCGATTGTGCTCGACGCGTTGGGTGCGTCGGCGGAAGCACGAGGCTGGCTGCGAGACGGAATCGTTCAGGCCGCCAAGTCGTGGCTGGCAGGTGAGGGCGAGACGTATATCGAAACGAAATGGCTGCCTTCACAGTTCGAACGCGTCGGGCCGGGCTCTGAGGCAATGCGGTTCTGGAAGCTTTCGGAACGCGATGACGCCAAACTTGAGGACTACCTCGATCTCGCCGCCGACCTGGGCGTGCCGCGAATCAACCCAGATTCAGCCCAAGCGCGTTTCGCGCGTGTTCCCGGGGTGACGACGTGGGCGCTCGGCAGCCGCCTTCACGTGTTGCGCGGCAGCGATGTTTTCGTCCTGTCCGATGAGGCGGCCGCCGCGTGGCGTTCAGTGGTGTTTGGTAGGCCCGTTGACGGCGGATGTGAGAGCGCCGAAGAAGCCGCCGCCCGGGTGGAGTTCATCGGGTTGGGTCTGGTGGGCTTGTGCTGGCGTGAGGCTGTGGCGGACCCATCAGAGTTGCCGGGCCCAGCTGTTCCGATCACACCGGCATTGGCGATGTGCGAGGTAGTTCAGCCGTATACGCCAATACCGGCCCCACATGCTCCGGTGCTGAGTGTCGCGGGTGCGGCACGCAGCGCGGATACCGCGATTGAGCTGTGTTCGCTGCCTGCCGAACGTTTCGTCGAATGCGCAATGCGCTTGGTGTGGTCAAACATTGTGTTGGAGAACGCCCGTGAGGATCTCGCTGGCGCTCTCAAAGACGAACAGTTCCGGGTCGCGCGGGTCGCGGTACACAGACTTATCGCGATGTCGGTCCGGGTGCTGTTGTCGGCGTATGGGATTCATCCACTACCGGCCGATGTTGCCCCGGTCGCCACGGTGCGCCGGCTCTTGCCGCGCGACGATCGCACGAAAGAAATAGTCTCGGCGCTCGAGAATGCGGTGGCCGCATACGAGGGTGAGGCGCTCACTCTCGAATCTGCGAAAGATCGGCAGCAGGCCACCAACGATCTCGTGGGTGTATTGGACCATCTGGTCGACGTGGTGCGAGGGATTGTGGCCAGTGACGATGCCGCCGCGCACGCTGCGGCGAGTTTCCCGGCATCGTTTGATTCACGGGTGGGGTGGCGACGCACCCTGGATATTAGTTACGACTGGCTACGCATCGGGGGGTACCTCGATAGTGACCTGCCTATCGATGAAGCCGCGGATCTACTGACTTCCGGAGGTGCTCAACCGCACCTGCGCGACCCTGAAGGAGAGTTGTGAGCGACGCATCGGATACGGCAAGTGTGAGGGCGACCGTCCAGCGCGTTGTGATTGATATGGCGCCGGGAAACGTGCCGTCGGAATGGGTTTCGAACCCTCCTAACGATGCCCGACTCATCGAAGACCTCAGCTATGACTCGCTTCGTTTGATGGAGTTAACCGTGGTATTGGAGCAAATGTTCGAGGTCGGTCCGTACCGGCCCGAGAACCTTTACGGTGTGCGCACAGTGGGGTCGGTCGTGGATCTTGTGGAGACCAGTCTTTCGATGGTTCAGGGCAAAACGGAGGGTACTAAGTGACGTCCGATGCGGTTTTGGTTACTGGCGCTGGGGGGCTCGTCGGCGCTGAGGTGGTTTCTGCCTTGATCGCACAGGGCAAGAGGGTCATTGCGCTTGTCCACAACAACCACGAGATCGTGCGTAGTGATCGCACTGCGGTACCGCAGTCGCCGCTGCTCACGACGGTGACCGGCGACGTATGTCAGCCACAGTTGGGTCTTTCCGATGCTGACGCTGCCCGTATTGGCGAGCAGACGCAGTCGATCGTGCATTTGGCGGCTACCACGGCGTTTGATGATTCACCGGAGCACTATCAGAATCTCAATATCGGCGGTAGTGCCAACGTGGTTGAGCTTGCCCTGCAGTGGGATGTGCCGATGGTTCACGTCAGTACTGCCTATGTGTGCGGGTTGCGTTCCGGGGTTGTCACCGAAGACGAGCTAGACGTCGGCCAAAAGTTCGGCACCCTGTATGAGCAAAGTAAGTGTCGCGCTGAAGAATTGGTCCGCGCCGCGATATCTGAGCGAGGGCTGCGTGCGTGCATCGTGCGTCCAGGCATTGTGTCTGGGCGCAGCGATACCGGCGCGGTACGCGACTACAAAAACCTCTACATCGTGTTGAAGTTGATCGTGGAAGGTAAATTGCGTTCGCTTCCGGGGCGATACGACGCGACCCTTTCGCTCGCACCGGTCGACCACGTCGC
>JAAYXN010000139.1 GCA_012515885.1 Rhodococcus sp. (in: high G+C Gram-positive bacteria) | reverse complement strand
GCCTATGCCGGCCAGGTCCTTGACGCGATGATCGAGGAAGAACTGGTACGCCAGGAAGCCGCCGCACGTGGCCTGACGGTCGCCGATGACGACATGCAGCTGAGAACTGAACAGCTTCTCGGGTACGACCGCGAAGCGGCCTCGAGCGCGATCACCGAGACCACGACGCTGACCGACACAGCCGCCATCACGGAGTCCGCGACCGCAACACCCCAGCCTCAGATGAGCTACGATGAGCTGTACAAGCAGTTCCGTACCAACGTGCTGGACATCACGCGCTTCAGTGAGAAGGACTTCCGCAGGATGGTCGAGGCGCAGCTCCTGAGCGAAAGCCTCATCGAGGCATTGGGTGAGAACGTGACCAAGGTTCAGGACCAGGTCGAGGGCACGATGTTCGCCGTGGCGACCGAAGAGGATGCGGAGGCATTGCGCACCCGGCTCAACGACGAGGGAGCCGATCCCGCGGCGATCGTTGAGGAGTTCGACGCCGATGATGACAGTGCAACGATCGGCTACACCTTCACCTGGCTACCCGTCGGCTACATCGGCAGCCAGCTGGGCACCGATGTGGAACGCGCCGCATTCAACACCGCGGTCGGCAACGCCTCGCCCGCCGTCTTCGGCAACGATGGCCAGCTCTACGTCGTCTACGTGACCGGCCATGAAGAACGGGAGTTGAGCGAGAGTATGCTTGGCTCGGCCCAGCAGCAGGCCTACGATACCTGGCTTTCCGAGGCCAAGACCAGCACCGTGGAGTACCTTGACTGGGAGGCCGCCGTCGTCACCGAGTAACGTGACCGGCCGTTTTTCCCGGAATCACGAGCGGGGCCCTAGTGCTCAGTTAAGCTGATGTCTGGAGTTCGTAGTAACGACTTCAGTCGTTCCGGTGCCTCAGCCGGCGCGCCCAGCAGACGGGGCGGCAGCAGAACCGCTGAAGCGGTTACTACGAACCGACTTAACTAAGCACTAGATAGGGCCCCGCTCTTCCATGGCTTCGGTCTGACCCGCCAAGACCGATGCCAGCGGAACGATTCCGCCGGCATCGGTGGCGCCCTGAACCCCTACACCGTGCGGCGCGCCTCGATCACGTTCGGAATCTGCTCGATCTTGGCCATCACCCGCGTCAATGTCTTGAGATCGGGCACCTCGAGCGTCATATACACCGGCAGGATGTTGTAGCGATCGCGCTTCCCGGTGCTGAGCGACGACATGTTGATCTGCCGGTCAGCAAGGATCCCCGAGATGTCGTGGATCAGCCCCGAGCGATCGTAGGCCGTCACCGTGATCTGCACACCGAAGGTGTGCTGCTCTTCACCCCAGGTGACCTCGATCAGGCGGTCCTGATCGTCCTGCGGCATCGACAGCACATTGGCGCAGTCGCGACGGTGGATCGTCACGCCACGCCCGCGGGTGATATAGCCGATAATCTCCTCGCCGGGCAGCGGATTGCAGCACTGCGCCAGATGCGTGAGCACCCCACCCGTCCCCAGGATGTGGATGCCGGTCGTCTCGATCTCCGGCGCGCGGGGGACGACCTCTTCCTCCAGCACCGTCTCCTCCACGCCGTCGCGCTCGCGGATGTATTGGTCCAACCGGTTGACCACCGCATCGCTGCTGATGTCGCCCATCCCCAACGCCGCCAGGAACTCCTCAGCCGTGTTGAACCGGCGCTTGAAGAGCTCGGCGATCTCGCTTGTCGACATCGAGAGCGATAGCCGTTTGAGGATGCGATCGACCGTCTCCTGGCCCCGCGCGATGTTCTCCTCGCGACCCTGGCGCCGGAACCACTGGCGGATCTTCTGCCGCGCCCGGGTCGTGGTGACGAAGCCCAGGTCCTCGTTGAGCCAGTCGCGGCTCGGCCCGCCCTTCCGCCCGAGGATGATCTCGACCTGGTCTCCGGTGTGCAAGGGGTAATCCAGGTTGGTCCACCGGCCGTTGACCCGCGCACCCCGGCACGCATGCCCCACCTCGGTGTGCAGGTAGTAGGCAAAATCGAGCGGCGTGGCGCCCGTGGGCAGGTCGATGACCTTGCCCTTGGGTGTGAACGCGAAGACGCGATCCTGGAAGACATCGACGCGCATCGAATCCATGAACGTACGCGCGTCGCGCGTCTCGTGCGTCAGCTCCTGGACGCTCTCGCGGATCGCCGAGATCTGCTCGACGAGCTGCGGGTTGGTGCGCACGCCGCGCTCCTTGTAGCGCCAGTGCGCCGCATACCCATACTCCGCGAAGT
>JAAYXN010000138.1 GCA_012515885.1 Rhodococcus sp. (in: high G+C Gram-positive bacteria) | reverse complement strand
TGGCGATCGACGTCGAAGGCCGCGAGGTCACCGTCGACACCACCCCGGTTCAGTTGACCAGGACCGAGTTCGACCTCTTGGCGGCACTGACGCGAGACCCCGGCTTGGTGCTGTCCCGGACGCAGTTGATCAGTGCCATCTGGGGGCCTGACTGGGTCGGCGACACGCACCTGGTTGATGTCCACATCGGGCACCTGAGACGCAAGCTCGGAGACACTGCGTCCCGGGGCGCGTACATCCGCACCGTCCGCGGTGTCGGCTACCGCACCGGAGATGGTCAGTGAGCCGGATCGATCTGGGTGACAACGTGACGCGCCTCAAGCGGTGGTTCACCACTGCCACCTTCGGTACCCGGCTACTGGCGGCGCTCGCTTTTGTGATGATCGGTTTCGCAGTCAGTGCCTGGGTCGTCGCCGCAATACTTGCCCCCGGGATCTTCCACGAGCATCTGGAGACGGCCGGACTGTCTCAGAACTCCTCCGAAGCAGCCCATATGGAGGAGGCATTCAACTCGTCAATGATGCTGTCTTGGTCGATCGCACTGGCGGTATCGGTGGTCTTGTCGCTGGCTGTCAGCGGCTACATCGCCCGCCGCGTTCAACGATCGATCTCCCCGGTCACCCGATCAGTCCAGCAGATCGCCGGTGGACGATACGACTCACGAGTGCACGAGCCGGGAATAGGTCGTGAATTCGACGATCTTGTCGCCAGCTTCAACGAACTGGCACGACGACTAGATGCCACCGAAACCACACGCCGGCGGATGCTCTCAGATCTTGCACACGAGTTGCGGACTCCCCTGGCCACGCTCGAGTCCCACCTGGAGGCGATCGAAGACGGCGTCCGTGCACTCGACGACGACACGCTGCGCATTCTGTGTACCGCGACTGGTCGGCTAGGCCGGCTCGCTCACGATGTCAGCGCAGTGTCCCGAGCCGAAGAACACCTCACGCGTCTCATCCCCATCGGTACCGACACTCGCAGCATTATCGCGGCCGCGATCGAAGCCCTGCGCCCCGAGTACTCGCACAAGAATGTGATGCTCCAAGCGCGTATTGATCAGGCAGTACCGATCACTGTCGACAGTGATCGAATCAACCAGGTCCTGACCAACCTTTTGCACAACGCGCTCCGCCACACCGATTCAGGTGGGATGGTCACCGTCACCAGTCGCCTACACGAGGGGAACGTGGAGATCACTATCGCCGACACTGGAGAAGGCATCGCAGCGCAGCACCTCGACCACATTTTTGACCGCTTCTACCGCGTCGACACCGCACGCGACCGGGCACACGGAGGAAGCGGCATCGGACTCACCATCACCCGTGCACTCGTCGAAGCCCACGAAGGCCATATCCGCGTTCACAGTGACGGGCTCGGCCGCGGCGCCCGATTCACGATCTCCTTACCGCAGACCCCGGCTCACTCCAAGGGCTGACTGAGTTGGTCGCGATATCGTTTTCCCGGAGCCACTCGATGGGGTCGGCGCGCTCCCGTCCCTCGTTCAACCACACCTCGAAGTGCAAGTGCGACCCGGTGGAAAAGCCACGACTTCCCATGAGGGCAATCGTCTGTCCAGCCTGTATACGCTGGCCCGTGGACACGAGAACCTCTTCCATGTGTCCATAAACGGTCATCGTGCCCTCATCCGACAGCAGTCGGACCCAATTGCCGAACCCTTGCGCCGGGCCGGCATCGATGACGGTCCCGTCAGTGGCCGCCACGATCGGGGTTCCGATCGCGTTTGCGATATCGATGCCGCCGTGGAGCGAGCCCCAGCGTTGGCCGAACTCAGACGTGAGGGTCCCGACTGTCGGCATCGCTGCTGTTGGACGGCGCGCGGTCTCCTCGGCAACTTGCCGGCGAGCGTCGATTTCGGTGCCTGCCGCCAATGACGACACCATGGCGGCAGCGCTCTCCAGCGGGAGGTCGCCTTGCACCGCAACGGGCCCAGGCAGTTCAGCCGGGGGAAGGGCTATGTCTCCAGACTGGCCAGCAGGACTGATCGACTCCTCGTGCGCGATGAGGTGAATGTGCTCACCACCAGCCTCTGTGTGCTGGTCCACTAGAAAACTTATCGAGGACACGATGGCCCCGGCGGCGACCGTGACGACGACGACCTGATCGCGTAACTCGGGCCGGGCGGAGGGTTGGCGATGCGTACCGCCACCTCGAAGGCGACCAGAACTCGCCCAGATGTCGACAGTTGAAGGGTGTTCCTTGCGGTGTGCACGTCTTCGCTCCACTGCCGCCGTGTCTCCCCTGCCGCTATATCGTGATGGTTTCGTGATGTGACTTTTGCTCGAACTTAGACGAGCAGAGTCCGCCGTCGCAAGAAGTGGGGGCCTCGTCACCCGTGTCGAAGAACGACCGGGAGCGGCCCCACCAGCGCGCATCGTGCCTAGAGTCTCGCCCTGACCACAGCCTCCGGCAGCGTTCATCAAGCTGCCTGTTGCGAGTGTCAGGGACTACGTGGGCGACATGGGAAGGCCTTCGGAAGCTGGACGTCCTGACAGGCTTCACCCAGGTTCACCCCAACTGGCCGCGCACCAAATCAGCACCGCGTCAGCGACCGTCACGTCCGGGATCTTGATCAGACCTTCATCAAACCCCGACCGAATCAAGAGGTCAGCACAGCACAATCTCCAGATGTGACAGTGCGTGCGGCATTGGGGGACAAGTGGGGCGGGTCGCCGGCCGCCTCCCACCACGAAGAAGTGGACGAGCAGCTCGAGAAAGGGAAAGTGTCGCGATCACAAGATTTACAGAT